>JBNGCR010000085.1:0-21740 GCA_050045915.1 Limnospira sp. | reverse complement strand
AAAGCTGGTCAGTCTCTTGTCATCCGGCGGGTCGTCTTTACCGGTTGGTCATCAACGGACGGCATCTACAATTCTGCCTTCACCCACAACCCAATCGCAGAGGTTTTTTATGTTATTTTATTTCAAAAAAATCCGTCGCTTCCGGGAATTGAGCTGAGAATTTAATCGGATTCAAGACCTACAGTTAACCGCATCCACCGATCGCGCCCAGAGAGCGATAAACTGGCTCAGTTGGATGATTTTTATCGGCACGATAACGAGACAGCCCAGGATCTCAAGGCGATCGTCTGAAATCTCCCGCCTTTTGTACTTTTTCGCCCGAAAAACTGATGGAAAATTTGTTCGATTTGCCGCCGGAACTTCCCCCCCGGGAGCTGTTTGAATCCCTCGTCGATCGCGATCGCATCCGCATCGAACGCATCCTCTCCACCGGACAATCCACGCCCCCCGGTCAGTGGTACGACCAAGATCGCGATGAGTGGGTCGTTTTGCTGCAAGGAAATGCCACCCTCTCCTATTTTGACGGTTCCACGGTGACGCTGCGATCGGGGGACTATCTTTTGATTCCGGCCCACCAAAAACACCGCGTTGAGTCTACGAGTGCCGATCCCCCCTGCATTTGGCTGGCCGTCCACTGGGTCAATTGAGAGAAGGTTGCGATAAAATGGAGCTATTCGTGCCCGAGCCAGCTTATCGATCGGCTCCCGATCGGCTCCCGACCCGAACCCGCGATTCGCGAAGCGCACCGATCGCAGCTCAGATAAATTGTGGAAAATTTGGTGATTCTCAATCGGTGATGGATGCATAATTTTGAGGCAAAAAAAATTAACTCGTCAGATAATTTGACCCAATTTTGCCTCTCATTTCTATCGCGGTTGTGCCGATTTTGACTGGCTATAATCGCCAATATTCATAAACCCTTGGAAACTGCCACGACCATCACACAAAATTATGGCTATTAATTATGTCCTGGAATTATCGCCGACTGCAACAACGATTGGCCGCACACAACTGGAAAGAAGCGGATTTGGAAACCCGACGTTTGATGTTGGCGATCGCGGAAGCGGACCGGCGAGAAGAACAGTTGCTCACCCAACACGACCTCGACAATTTCTCCTGCAAGGCTTTAAAAAATATCGATAAATTATGGAGGGCTTACAGCCAAGGTCGATTCGGATTTACTGTCGTTTATAAACTCTACCGCCAAGCCGGGGGAGATTACTCCAAACTCGCTGAAATGGTGGGTTGGCGGGAGGGAGATAAATGGCTGGTCTACGACGAGTTGAATTTCACCATCGACGCCCCCCCCGGACATCTGCCCGTCGCCTGGTTGGTCCCCGTCAAATTTGACATCTATTGGTCTACCCGTTTCGCCGGCCCTGCTTGGCGACTATTGTTGACTCGAATTCAAAAATGTTTTTACACTCAAAATCGCTGAGGGTTTTGGGGGTTGACAAAGGGGGATGGGAAATTGTATAATTGATGTCGATGAGGAAGAACTGGGCATCGAATTGATTTTTTGTTCAACCCACCGAAAACCGACCTGAAATCATCCCCGATCGCGGGCTGCAGCCGCCGTCTGGAAAAACTCGGCATACTGCAAATGTCCCCCCGGAAACGCCACGTTCAGCATCAGCGGATCGTCGGTATCGCGGGGATCGCCGGGTCCCTCGACGACCCGAGCATTTCCCTGTTCATCGGCATCTAATTTCAGGGATTTGCGGTTTTTCACCTCGCCGCCGGAACTATCAACGTAAACGATAATATTGCCCGTATCGAACGCCCGTCCGATTGACTGAATCAGCAGCAAGAAATTGCGATCGCTCCCCCCCCGCCGCGCTTCCAACTTGCCCTCAACTTCCTCAACTTGACTATTCACCGTATCGCCCACACCCACCATCAGCGGCATCTGTTCCGGGTCGAAATTCGCCTTCACCAACGCCAACAATTCATCAATCGTTCGCGGCGCTTCTCGCGCATTAAAATCCTCGCCCAGGGGATAGGTTCCCGTCCGTTGAAAATAGTAACGATTCAGCAACACCAAAACCCCGGCTTCCTTGATCGCCCCCCGCACCATGAACTGAAAATCCGTCGTCCCCGAATCCCCCGCTTTCGCCCTGCGGAGAATTTCAAAACCCCGTTCGTCCCGGCCCAAATTGGGGGCGTAGTGGACGAAAAATGAATCGTCCAAACCCTCTGTTTTCGCCATTTCCAACAATTCCTCCATCAACCCGTGCATTTCTTCCTGCAATTGGGCGTAACGTTCGGGTTGATCGTGGAGGCGATCGTAAAACGAGTTTAAATTTGCCGTGGGAGAAACCTTGTTATCCAAAACCGAAGCATCGATGCAGGTCGCCACTTCGTCGGGGGGCAAAAGAGCGGGGTGGCGATCGCAAAATTGTTGCAAACGATCGCGGATGCGATGGGGGACCGCCGCCAGAAAATCCAACTCCGCATCGCTGACACCGGGGTGAGAAACCTCCCCGTTTCGATCTTGCCACTGAACCCCGCCGCCGGCCAAACCAGGGAGGTACATCTCCCGTTTCCGAGCCAAATCGCGATCGCCGATCGCCCGTTCGATGATGCCATTCACGCCGCGAGTCCCGATGTGTTCGCCGTTCGTCAAAACGTAAAAATGGCCGTCAAAATGGCGGCTCGCATGAACGTAATCCAAACTGATAATCCGCTGCAGGGGATCTTTCACCAACCCCATGCAAACGCCATCCAAATCCTGGACGATCAAGACATTCTCAGTTTCGATCAGAACCCGGGCGAAGGCGTCGTGATCCAGGGACAGACGCTGTTCGTGAAGGCGGATTTCGGGGGAAGCGGTCATAATAATAAAATTTGAACTTCGTGGGACTAAGTGGCCCGGTCGCCAACCCAACTATACCGCCCGGTTGAGGGAAAAGGCAAAAGCCGGGGCGGGGGATATCCAGTCGATCCAGCCTTCCAACCGCCGATCGCCCGCTCCTTTCCCCGATTCCCTAATACCGACTCCCGATTCCCGCCAACTATCAATGGGAGGGTAAACTAGAATAATTATCTATGTCAGGTGGGGCAGTTGAGGCTGTTCTCGAGTGGCACGCGATCGTAAGGAAGGAGTTGTGATGCAGCGGAAGAATCCAGTCGGCTTGGCGTTAATGTCCGGAAGCAGTATTATCCTTTCAGCGTTCCTGCTGTCGGTCGATGTCGCCCGGAGTCAGCCGAGTCCCGGCGAAGTCACCCCGGCGGAGATCGAGCGGTTGGAAAACGAACTGCGCCTGCAAGAACAGGTCCAGGCGGAGGCGAACCGGATTTTCAGCCGCACCATGACGCTGTTCAACCTGTTGCTGGGGGTTCTGGCCCTGCTGTTAATTTCCGCGATCGCGGCGCTGTGGATTTTGCGGCGATCGGTGATCCGGGAAGTCACGGGGATCGTGGAAGCCCACCTCAACGAACTCGGCGACCTGGAAAATCAAATCGCCAGCGGCAACCAGAAGGTGCGGAGTTTGATGGAGAGTACCGAAGCCCTGGCCGGAGATTTGAACGTCCAGGCCAAAGACTTTGAAGCGAATCTGGGAAGCCGGCGTCGGGAACTCGACACGATGTATGAGGCCGTGGTGGAGTCGCGGGAAGAGGCCTTGGCGAAATTTGAGGAACAGATCCGGGGGTTGCGGGAGGCGCGGGAACACCTCGAACAGGAGTTGAGCACCCGGATGTCCCAACTCAAGCAACAGGTGGACGAACAGGGAAATTTGGCGCAGCAGGATTTGCGGCAACTCGTCGCCAATTTGGAAAACCAATTTTCCCTGATCCAAAACGACTTGGGAGAAAAGCGCAACGGGTTGGTGCAGAAATTGGATGAATCCGCCAATCAGTTGTCGGGCGAATTGTCGGATTTGCACAGTCAAGCGCGGCGGGAACAGCAAGAAATTCTGGAGAATTTGCAACGGTTGGGGGCGGAATCGACTCGGGGACTCTCTTCGGTGCAGGATGATGTCCAGCAGCAGAAAGATGCGGTTTTGTTGAAATTGAAAGGTTCGGAAACGGAGTTCGCCACCCAGCTTTCCCAGTTGCAGCAGGAAGTCAGAAAACAGCGGGATCTGGTGTTGCAGAACCTCAGCCAGATGGAATCGGAGTTCGCGCCGCAACTCTCCGACATCCGGGAAAAGGCCGAACGGGAAGCCCAGAAGAAGGTGGAAGTCGCCCTGCAGGATTTGGAACAGTTGGGGGAGACCCTGGCGACGCAACTGGCCGATGCCCAGGTGAAGATTCAAGATCGCATCCGGGAGAAATTTCAATCTCTCAAACAGCTCGAAGGCGAGTTCGCGTCCCAGGTGACGGAGGCCCAGACGGGGATTCAAAGCCAGAAAGAGCGAGTGTTGCAGGAGTTGGAAAAATTGCAAACCGACGTGGGGAATCAACTGGCTGGGTTGAAGACGGAAATCCGCGATCGCAAAGATGGCACCTTTCAAAAGTTGGATCGGTTTGAAAGTACCCTCGCCGAACAATTGAACACCCTTCAATCCGACGCGACCGGGGAAAAAGATCGGGTGGTGCAGAAGTTGATGTCGATTTATTCCGAGACGCAAACTCAGAAGGACGATATCTTGAGTCAGTTGGGGCAGTTGCAGGGTGAAGCCCAGGCGGAAAAAGAGCGGATTTTGAAGCAATTGTCGGAGATTTCTCCGACCTTTATCGCCGAATCCGCGATCGCGGAAGTCCTGCACAAGGTGGAGGCGGTTTCCGAACAGTTGGAACGGCTGAAATCGGGCAATCCGGAATTGTTTATGACGGCGGATGATTACGTCCACCAGGGCAACGCCTATTTTGCTAAAGGGGAATTTGAACGGGCGTTGGATACGTTTAATCGGGTGGTGGCTTTGAAGCCGGACGACTATCGGGCCTGGCTGAATCAGGGAATGGCCCTGAGTCGGCTGAAGCGGTTGCCGGATGCGATCGCCTCCTACGATCGCGCGTTAGAATTGAATCCCGACTACCATCAAGCCTGGGTTGATCGCGGCGTGGCCCTCGGGAAGTTGCAGCGGCACCCGGAGGCCTTTGAATCCTTCGATCGCGCCGTCAAGGTGCGCCCGGAGGACGCGGTGGCGTGGCTGAACCGGGGCATGGCTTTGGACGTGATCGACCGCTACGAAGATGCGGTGGAGTCCTTTGAACGGGCGACACAGTTGGATTCTAACCTTGCCAAGGCGTGGAACTATCGGGGATATACGTTATTAAAGTTAGAACGGGATCAAGACGCGATTGACAGCTTCAAAAAGGCTCTGGAGGCGCAGCCCGATTATGCCGATGCGTGCTACAATTTGGCGATGGCTTACGCGATCGATCGCCAGACGGATTTGGCGACGGAATGTCTGGAACGGGCGATCGATTTGAACCCCCGATATTGGAAGGAAGCCCGCACCGATCCCAACCTGGAACGGATCGCCCGCCGGTTGCGATCGCAGACCTGATCAATTGATTCGGGGAAACCCCTTGTTTCCCCTCACGATGTTGCCACTGGATTCCCCCTACAGTTTTAGCCCGATCAAACACAAAAAGCGGGTTAAATTTTTTGAAGAAATGTAAAATTTGCAAATCATCGGCGACACTCTCGGTTAGACGTGCATAAACTGAGAATGTCCGGACTACTGATATTATAGATATAACTGAGTCAGTCGCGTCTAAAATTGCTGAACTCGGGGGGGAGCATCGATGGTGAGTTTAAATCAATTTTCCCAAAGTTGTTGGGAAACGGGAGTCCCGTCAGAGATCCACAATGCTCAGTCCAAAACTGAGGAACTTCAAGAACCAATTTATCAGTTTTTTATCGAACAGGTCAGACGGGAAAAACCGGACATTGTTTTACGGTTGTTTGAAACAATATTCATCAATTTTTCTCCCGATCTTCACCCCGAATTCGAGCCTTTTTTTAACTACTTGATCGTCAATGATCGAGAAGATGAATTTCGAGCATTACTCAAACGAACCTGCTATATTTTAATCAATAACTGGTGCGTCAGTCGGGATTCTAAATTCGTTCAAAAACTAATTCAAGCCATCGATGAAGTCGGCGAAAGCGATAGTTTAGATGATTGCGACCCCGACCCCGATCGCCTGCGGCTGCACGGCTGGTTGGTCAACTTCAGCCAAAGTCCCGAATTTCTTGATATTCGGAACTTGATGACAGAAAAAAGCGAGAAACCGTGGAGCGATCGCTACCAAACCTACCTGCTGGTTTCTCAATATGCGAACCCCGAAAACTCTTGGGAACATCGGGAGGTCGCCCGCAATTTGTCTCAAAAACTCAAAGATCGCTATAAATTTGAACTGGCGATGTATTTGGCGCGGTCGGAATCCCCCACTTATGATAGCCAAAATTTAAAAAATCCGACCCGCCTCGGCAAGGGAGTCATCACCCTGATCAAACAAACCGTTTCCACCCAAAGAATCTCGATTTACAAATCCCGAGCCGAACAGTTTTTAAAAGAATCCAACAACTTAACTGGCGCTCAATTCACGAAGCAACTTTACAAATATTTGACCGGTGGCTTTAATTCTCGGCATCCCTTCGATGTCATCCAATTTCGCCTCGAAAAAATGCTGTCGCAGCCAAATAAAAATTGGCACGATCACCCCATAAACTCCCATTCGATCCTCAAACTTTGCAATCAAATCATCGAATTCTTTACGGTGGAACCCGACCACACCCCTTCCTTCAATTTCCGGTTATTAATCGATCAAAAAAATTATCTCAGCTTGGCGATCGTACTGCTCAAAATTATCTTGATCTGCCGCAATTCCCAAGCCCATTTAGAACTCTGCATTGCCCATCTGATTCGGTTTTACCAAGATGCCGACGAAACGGAATGTCAGCCGTTCATGCAATTTATCGAGGTGTTTCACCTCGTTTCAACCATCTTCACCGAAAATATCCAGTACCATCTCGTCCGCTTTCCCGGCGACGCCAAAACGTCCCGCGCCGCCACCCCCGCAGAAACCTACCGCCTTTTCTGTCAATTCAAAGGGGCCGACCTGCGGCACACCAATTTGAGGGGGATCGACCCCACCAGCCTCGACCTGCGGGGGGCCGACCTGCGGGCGACGGACCTGGCGGGGATCAACCTGATCCAACTCGACCTGCACCTGGCCAACTTCGCCGATGCCAACCTCACCCGCGCCGTTTTGAACGGTTCCAAACTCCCCGTCGTCAACTTCAAAGGCGCCAATTTGCAGGAGGCCAGCTTGGTGGGGGCCGACCTGCGCCGGGCCGACCTGGAACGGGCCGACCTGACCCGGGCCAGCCTGACCAGCGCGCGGCTCCAGCGGGCCAATTTGCGGTCAGTTTGCGCGATCGCGGCGAACTTGATGGCGGCTAGTTTAGATGCCTGTGACCTTCAGGGAGCCGATTTCAGCGAAGCGAACCTGCAAGGCGTGCGGCTCGTCGGGGCCAACCTCGCCCACGCCAACCTGCGCGGCGCCAATTTGCGATCGGCGGATCTGCAACAGGCCCACCTGGAAGGGGCCCACCTGGAAGGGGCCGACCTGCGAGGCGCGAATTTGCGGGGGGCTCACCTGAAGGGGGCCAACTTGCACCGAGCCAATTTTTATCGGGCCGACCTGCGGGAGTGCAATCTCACCGGGGCGAATTTGCGGCGGGTGAACCTGAACCGCTCCCACCTGCAGGGGGCGGAGTTGATGGGGGCCAACCTCCATTCCTGCCGGTTGCGGGGGGCAGACCTGACCCGCGCCAACCTTAAATCTGCGGATCTGACCGGATCGGATCTGACCCGCGCTAACTTGAGTCACGCCAACTGCCGCCACGCCAATTTGAGTTCCACCTTCATCCGCCACGCCAATTTAACCGGGGCCGATTTCAGCCGCGCCAACCTCGAACAAGCCAACTTATTTGGGAGCAATATCGAGGATGCAAAATTGACGAAGGGGGGAAATAGGGAGTCGGGAGTCGGTATTAGGGAGTCGGGAATGGGGAAATAAAAAAAGGGATGCGACAACACCGCATCCCCGAAGTACAAAATCGATTGACTTTAATTTTGCCGCGCGACGGGTGCGCGATCCGCGATCGCGGGGGCGGAGGGAACGTCGATCGCCGCCACCGTTTCCCCCCGGGAAATCCCCGCTTCCCGGAACATCGGCGTCCGACTCACGGAATCATTCGCCAGGGTAAACAGCGGATTCGACAAGATCCCGGCCAGGGACGTCACGACCACCGACAGCACCAAACCCACCTGCAGCGGGCGCATTCCGGGCAAATTCCAGCGGATCTCCGGGTAATTCTTCACCACGTCGGACATTTCGTGGGGTTCCTTCACCACCATCATTTTCACCACCCGGATGTAGTAGTAAATCGAAATTACACTCGTCACCAGGCCCAGCAAGACCAGGGCGTAGAGCCCCGCCTGCCAGCCGGCCCAGAACAGGTAAATCTTGCCGAAGAATCCGGCCAAAGGCGGAATCCCGCCCAACGACAGCAGGCAGATGCTCAACCCCAGCGTCAGCAGGGGATCTTTCTGGTAAAGTCCGCTGTATTCACTGATCTGATCCGTACCCGTCCGCAGGGAGAACAGGATCACGCAGGTGAAACCGCCCAAGTTCATGAACAGGTACACCAACAGGTAAAACACCATGCTGGAATAGCCCGCCTCTGTCCCGGCGATCAGCCCGATCATCACGAACCCCGCCTGGGCGATGGAGGAGTAGGCCAGCATCCGCTTCATGCTGGTTTGGGCGAGGGCAACCACGTTCCCCAACACCATGCTGAGAATGGCCAGGGCGGTGAAGACGAACTGCCACTGGTCCGCCACCAGGGGGAAGGCGTTCAGCAGCAGGCGGATGGCCAGGGCGAATCCCGCCGCCTTCGATCCCACGGACAGGAATGCTACCACGGGGGTCGGCGACCCTTCGTAGACGTCGGGCGTCCACTGGTGGAAGGGGACCGCCGAAATTTTGAAGGAAATGCCCGCAATCACGAAGACCAAGGCGATCACCAGACCCAGGGATTCGCCGGTTCCGGAGGTGGCGATCGCTTCGGCGATCGCGCTCAGGTTGGTTTCTCCGCCCGAGAGCCCGTATAGCAGGGACAATCCGTACAGGAACACCGCCCCGCTGGCCGCCCCGATCAGCAAATACTTCAGCGCCGCCTCATTGGATCGGGGGTCGCGCTTGGTGTATCCCGTCAGCATATACGAACAGATACTCAGGGTTTCCAGGGAGACGAAGATCATCACCAACTCATTCGCCCCCGACAGGAACATCCCCCCCAGGGTGGCTGTGAGCAGGATGCCAATAAATTCGGCTAGGGCCGTCCCCGTCTGTTCGACGTAGCGCACCGACATCAAAATCGTCACCGCCGCCGACAGGGCGATAATTCCCCTGAACACCACACTCAGGGCGTCGCCGTTGAAACTCCCCAAAAAGGCGAGGGTGTCGGGACTCTCCCACTGGAAGTAGAGCGCCACGATGGAGAGCAACAGGCCCGCGATCGCGGCGTAGGGCGTCCATTTGGAAGAGGCCGTCCGCCCCACGATCAGATCCCCGATCAAGACCACCATCAGGGTGATCAGGACGATACTTTCTGGCAAAATCGCCCCAGCATTCAACTGGGCCGCTAGATTAGAAAAATCCATAGGTTCCCACAGCAATTTTAATTGACACGCTCACTGTCCGGCCGTTTGACTCGAACAGGAGATTCTGGCTCGGTCGGGTTTGTCCAATTCCCGGCTATCTCTGTCTTGAAGCCGAGTCCGGATTCCCCCCGACAAGGATCTGCCCGACGTCCGCCGACTGCCGGAGAGCAGACCAAAAAAACGTAGTTATCTGATTGAACGATAGTACCACCGCGATCGGGTCTTGATTTTTGGTCGGACATTAGTTATCTGCCGAGAAACCCCATTTTTGTCCCCCGAGGGGACTCGGTCGCCTCTCAGCCTCCCGATCTTACCACCCGTCCGCCCGATTGTCTCCCTCTCATTGCCGATATTTCGCCCCGCAAAATCCCCGGGGCACCTTTCCCGGAACCGGCTCGGGATGGGGACGAAACGGCAGGTGGGGCGATCGATAATCGCGCCGCGGCCCGGAGATTGTGCCATTTCGGCGATCGCAAATCTCCTCGGAAACTCGGGAAATGTGATGTCATTTAAAAAGTATGCGACGCAAGTTTAAACATGGGTCAAGAAATCCCCGACCGATGCGGTATAATAATTGGCGAAAAATTCACATCAACTTTCCTCATCCAGTCTCACTCGGCTCATCTTGAAAAGCCTTTAAAATCAATTTTGATAGGAGGAAAAAAATGAGTGCCGCATATCGAGTTCAAGTGACCCGCGAGGGCGATCGTCAAACCTTAACAATTCCCCGAGAATTTGCTTTGTCCAGTTCGGAAGTAATCATTCGTCAGGAAGGGAGAAAACTGATCGTCGAACCCTATCCCTGCCCGACCCTTCTCGATGTCTTCGCGACTCTGGACGATCTCGATGAAGATTTTCCCGACAGCGATCGCGGCGTTCTGCCCCTAGATGACATCGAACTTTAATCATGTCCCACGAATCTTTATTTATCAGAATCAAAAAGTGGATCGGTTGAAATTTAAAAGATAATTTATGCGGGGCGATTTTCGAGAAAATTAGATGCAAAATATCCCCCTAAATCCCCCTTGATAAGGGGGACTTCATATCAGATTGGTTGTTGAATCGCACGACCTCCCCAATCATCGACCGATGATTTGAGCTGTTAGCTTGGGAATTGATTCCCAAGCGGTCTTGACATCCAACCTGTACCTCATAAAACGGGAAGCAACTATCGAATAAAAACTTTTGAAACGGGAGTCTTTGACTCTGGAGAAATACCGATCGCGCCGGAGATCATACTTTTGACGCTTGACTTTTGACGTTTGACTTTATAATGGTTGGGGAGTGATCAATTGATACAGAAATTACTATCGCCATATGAATCGACGACTCAACTTCGTTAAAAATTGGCGCCGCCTGTCGGTCGGGGTGGCCGCGATCGCCCTGATGTCCCTGCTGTGGGCCGCACCCGCCCGGGCGACGGGGGTCTACCAGATGCCCGACCTGGCTCCGGGCGATCGCACCTGGGTTTTGGACGAGGACGACGTTCTCAGCCGCGTCACGGAAAGCCGCCTCAACCAAAATTTCCAAAAACTGGCGGACGATACCGGCTATGAGGTGCGGTTCGTCACCGTCCGCCGCCTCGACTACGGCGAAACCGCCCAAAGTTTCACCGACGACCTGTTCGACAAGTGGTTTCCCACCCCGGAAGCCGGCGTCAACCAGACGGTGCTGATGCTCGACACCCAGACCAACAACAGCGCCATCCACACCGGCGACGGGGTAAAATCATTACTGACCGACGCGATCGCCGAAAGTGTCGCCGACGAAACCTTGCAGGTGCCGCTGCGGGAGGGCGACAAATACAACGAAGCCTTCGCCAACGCCGGCGATCGCCTGATGAAAGTCCTCTCGGGGCAACCCGACCCGGGCGCCCCCGAAGTGGAAGATAATATCCGGGTCGCCAGCACGTTCAAATCGGCCGAAGAAACCGATGATCGCAGCGCCACCATCTGGGTGGTGGTGATTTTGGTCATCGCCACCGTCGCGCCGATGGCGACTTATTACTATTTGCAACGGTCTTAGGGATGCAGTTTATCGATCGCACTGAAATTGAAGTGGAAGCCGGCAACGGCGGCGATGGAATGGTCGCCTTTCGCCGGGAAAAATACGTCCCCGCCGGGGGTCCGGCGGGGGGCAACGGGGGGCGCGGCGGTTCCGTGATCCTGAAGGCGGTCGAACGCCTGCAAACCCTCCTGGATTTCCGCTACAATCACCGCTTTAAAGCCGAAGACGGCAAGCGGGGCGGGCCGAAAAACCGGACGGGGGCCTCCGGGAGCGATCGCGTCATCGAAGTCCCCTGCGGTACCGTTGTTTACGACGCGGAAACCGGGGAACAGATGGCCGATCTCGTCACCCCCAGTCAGGAATTCTGCGTCGCCGCAGGGGGCAAGGGCGGTTTGGGAAATCGTTACTTTCTCAGCAACCAAAATCGCGCCCCGGACTACGCCCTGCCGGGACTGCCGGGGGAGAGTCGGCGGCTGCGTCTGGAGTTGAAATTACTGGCGGAAGTGGGCATTATCGGCCTGCCCAACGCGGGCAAATCCACCCTCATTTCCGCCCTCTCTTCCGCCCGTCCGAAGGTGGCGGACTATCCGTTCACGACTTTAATTCCCAACTTGGGGGTCGTCCGAAAACCGACTGGAGACGGCACGGTATTCGCCGACATTCCCGGTTTGATCGAAGGAGCCCACCTGGGGACGGGGTTGGGACACGAATTTCTGCGCCACATCGAGCGCACCCGCATTTTACTGCATTTGATCGACATCACGGATCGGGACCCGATCGCCAACTACCAGGTCATCCAAGGGGAGTTGAAAGCCTACGGCCGGGGGTTGGAAAGTCGCCCCCAAATTCTTGCCCTCAACAAAGTCGATGCGGTGGGGGCAGATGACGAAAGGCTACAGGCGATCGCGTCCCAATTGCGAGGGATGACGGGCGTCCCCGTCTTCCAAATTTCCGCCGTGGCGGGGATCGGTTTGGAGGCGCTGTTGCCAGAAATTTGGCAATTCCTCGATCGCGTTGCTGTGGGGGATACTTAAAATTCCTCGTTATCCCGATCTTTAGCCGGATCGCCCTCGTAGGGCTGCACTCCGGTTTCGGGATAGTGATCGTCGCTGGCCCCGAAAATGCGTTTGACACCGCCCCAAATGTATTCAAACATTTCTTGAATCGAATTGACGATTTTCATAAATTTTCCTCCTATTTTCGATCTAACATTGACGACAAAAATATCGCAAATTAAATCATAATTTTTATTTTATCTCCGTCTAAATTATAATAGTTTTGGCGGTCGATCTCCATCTACCTTTCGAGAGAGTTTCCCCCGGCTTCCCAATTGTAGGGGCGCAAGCCTTGTACCCGATCGCGCGATCGTCGCTTTTCCGTCCATATAGCAGCGATCGCCCATCCGTTTACCGTCTCGGAAACAAGGGACTTAAGCCCCTTTGTCGAAATCCTGACGACCAGGAAATTTCCCATCCCTACACCCTCTCGATCGCCGCTAAATCGTTACGGGCGACTCGACATAAATATTGGGTTCCTGCATGGTATATTTCAGCCCGAACCGCTTCAATTTTTCGTTGAGATTTTTATTAGTGGAAGCCAGCAAACTCTTGCGGAGAGAGATGGCATTTTCGCTCGAACCCAAGATAAAGAAAGTGATGCGGGCGCGGGTATTTCCCGTTTCTTTGTACACAAATAAGACGATTTGGGTGCTGCCCGGATCGATGCCAAACACTGAGTCCGTACAGTCTTTTAGCGCCTGTTCCACCAACGCTTCTTCGCGATCGTCGAGTTGTTTTGTAAAGTCGAGATAGAGTAAAACCATGACTTTTTTACCCCGGCTGACATTTTCGATATCCAGTTGCATTAACGTGGAATTGGGGATGATTGCCAGGGTTCCCTTCGCCGCGATCCGAATTTTGGTCGATCGCAAACCGATGGATTCCACCCGCCCGTAAAGCCCCTCCAAATCGTCGCCCCGCTTGGGAAGCCGAATGTATTCTCCCCGCACGAAGGGGCGGTCTAAACGCAAAACGATCGTCCCCAAAATCTGCTCCAATGTACTTTGGGCCGCAAATGCGATCGCGACACCGCTCACGGAAACCCCCGCCAACAAAGCCCCGAGGGGGAGGTTTTGAGTTTGGGCGAAAGCCACCGCTGCCGTAAATCCGATCAATACATTGGCGATGGTTTCAAACACCAAAAAAGTCTCGTCCACCTCCATCCCGTATTTGCGGATGATTGGAATCCCGTAAATTCGCACCAACTGCCGAAACAACCGGGAAGCCAGCCAAGCGACGCTGATAATCACCGCCAAACTCACGAAGGGGCGGATAAAGCGGTACAGGGCCCGGTTGTCTTCCAACCAAACCATCGACAGAGAAATCAGGATAAAAATGCCGACGATTCGGAAGGGTTGGGCGATGGGATGGATGAAATTTTCCGAGATCTCCTTCCCATTTTTGGGGAGGGTTTGCCTCAGAAAATATTGCAGGATGTCCGGCGTATATCGGCCGATCACATAGGAGATGAGGACAAAAACGATAAAAATCAGGGGTTTGGGAATGGAATATTCCTGGACGACATCAAAAATGGGCGCGTCGGGATCGAATGGATTCCACATATTTTTGACTAATTAAACGGTGATCGGTGAATCGACGTAAATATTTTGATCGTCAATCTCGAAAGCAATTCCGTATTGCTTCAACGTCTGGCCGATATCCTGGCTGGCTAAATCGAGCATCTGGCGGCGTAATTCTAAATTGCTGCGATTGGCACCCAAAATAAAGAAGGTGACTTGGGCTTGGGTTTTGGGTTCTCCCGTCATTTCATGCAAGTCTTTGAATGTGACATCGGTACCCCTGGGATCGATGCCGAAGGTGTTTTTCGTACTTTCTAAAATGATTTGGCGGATCAGGGCTTGTTCGTCGGAATCGATCGCCCGATGAAAGGTCAATCCGAGGATAGAAATCACTTTTCGTGCCCCGGTATAATTTTCGATGTTGAGTTGGGTGAGGGAACTGTTGGGGACGATCATCAAGGTTCCTTTTCCGGACGTGCGGATTTTTGTCGATCGCAAACCGATCGTTTCCACCCGCCCGAACGTGCCGTCCGGCAAGCCGATATAATCGTCTACAACAAAGGGGCGATCGAGGTATAAAACAATCCCCCCGAGGATTTGGCTGAGGGTACTTTGGGCGGCGAAGGCGACGGCGAGTCCCCCGACTCCCAAACTGGCGATCAATCCCACAATATTGATCTGGTGGGTTTCGGCAAACAGGACGATCGCCAACAGAATAATGACGCAGTTGGCGAGAATTTTCCCGACGATCAAAAACTCGCTGTTGATACCGCGCCCCCGCTTGGAGGCGACATCGATAATATATAAATCAAAAAACTGTTTGAACAGTTCGGACGCCAGCCAACTGGCGACGATCGCTAGGGTCAAACTGACGCCCACTTCCAACAGGGGAACGTCAATTCGATCGGGCAGTGTCAGCAGTAGAATTTCCCCGAACGTCAAACCGGCGACGATCGCGATCGGCAATTTGTAATCCGTGATAATATTGAGATAATTGGCGCGGCGATCGCGGGGTAAAAATCGCGCCATCGCCTCTCGAACCAGTTTCGGGAAGAACCGTAACCCGGCCAAGACCAGGACGGCCCCGAAAATCGCAAATCCGACGGTGAGGATACGATCAAGGGGGAGAACGATAACATCTGGGGTGGGGTCAATCATGAACAATTTTAGATCAACTGAGGGATAGAAATTTCCGGAATTTTAAAGGTTTTCCCCGTCTATTTTACCTGAAAAATCGTCGCGGCGATCGCAGAAAATTGTGCCCCGAACCGGTATCCGGAGACTCGGGGAGATGGACGGCGCTCGGTTTCGGAACCCCAAACCGAGCTTAAACCGCGATCGCCCCGGACCGCATCCCCCCCGGGACAGAAATTCTCCGCCACCCCCGTCCAATCCCGATGGAGTATGGTAGGATTAAAAATTGTGGCAATTTACGAACTTTGAGAGTTTCAACCTATGGCTCTGACCCAGGAAGATAAGCAACAAATCATGGCCGAACACCAGGCCCACGAAACCGACACCGGCTCTTCGGACGTACAGGTGGCGATGCTCACCGAACGCATCAACCGCCTCAGCACCCACCTGAAAGCCAACAAAAAGGATCACTCCTCCCGCAGAGGCCTGCTGCAGATGATCGGACGCCGGAAACGGCTGTTAGCCTACATCTACAAGCAAGATCAGCAGCGCTACCGCGCCCTGATCACCCGTTTGGGAATCCGGGGTTGATCCGAGCTCCCGCAGCTTTCGCCATCCCCCCACAATCCACCCGTCCCACTCAGAACAATATCATGTCCTCCGATCGCCCCCGCCAACGGCTTCCCTTTGAACCCGCCAAATCCCGGAAAAAGCAAGCGAATCGCGACTCGGAATCCCCCTCCGAAACGGCAAAACCGGAGAACGCAACTGCCAAAAAGCCGAGCAAACCCGCCAAAGCCAAGGAAACCCGCGCCCCCCGCCGTCAACCCAGGCGGGAAGACACGGCTATCCCGGAAGTCGTCAGCCAGCGGATGGTGTCCCGGATGGTGATTCTGTCGGGAATCCCCCTTGTCATGGCGATCGGCACCTTCGTCGGTAGCTACTTCATCGTCACCAACGAACTGTTTCCCCTCCCCAACACCGCCGTCGTCCTGGTGAGTATGGGGTGTTTCGGCCTCAGCGTCGTCGGACTCAGCTACGGCGTCCTCTCCGCCTCCTGGGATGAAAACGAAACGGGAAGTCTCGTCGGCTGGCGGGAGTTTCGGGTCAACTTCGGGCGCATGGTAGAGGCCTGGAAAGCCAATCGCCAACAGAAATCCAACAAAAATTAAGATTTAACAACTCTAAAATATAACGTAACTGCCATACGTTAAAGTTAAGGTCGAGTCGGGCATCGTTTTCACTCAAATCGTCAATTCTTTAGGAACATTGCCCAACCGACCCTTGCAAACCTAAAATCAGTTGACAGACCATCCATGATTATTGTAATGAAGGTTGGCTCCCCCGAAGCCGAAATCGAGCGTCTCAGTGACGACCTCAGCACGAACTGGGGGCTGACCCCGGAAAAAATTGTCGGCAAGCACAAAGTCGTCATCGGCCTGGTGGGAGAGACGGCGGGCCTCGACCCCCTGCAACTTCAGGAAATGAGCCCCTTTATCGAGCAGGTGCTGCGGGTCGAAAAGCCCTACAAGCGGGTCAGCCTGGAGTACCGCCACGGTGAACCCAGCGATATCCCCGTCACCACCCCGGAAGGGACCGTCTACTTCGGCCACAACCGGCCGATCGTCGTGGTCGCCGGACCGTGCTCGGTGGAAAATGAGGAGATGATCGTCGAGACAGCCCTGCGGGTGAAGGCGGCGGGGGCTAAATTCCTGCGGGGCGGCGCCTACAAGCCCCGGACTTCTCCCTATGCGTTCCAAGGACACGGAGAAAGTGCGCTGAACCTGCTGGCGGCAGCCCGGGAAGCCTCGGGACTGGGCGTGATCACGGAATTGATGGACGCCGACGACCTGGAAAAATTATCCGAGGTCGCCGACGTGATCCAAATCGGCGCCCGCAATATGCAGAATTTTTCCCTGCTCAAGAAGGTCGGCGCCCAGGACAAACCCGTTTTGTTGAAGCGGGGGATGTCGGCCACCATCGAGGAGTGGCTGATGGCGGCGGAATATATTTTGGCGGCGGGGAACCCCAACGTTATCCTGTGCGAGCGCGGCATCCGCACCTTCGATCGCCAGTACACCCGCAACACGTTAGATTTATCCGTGCTTCCGGTACTGCGCGCGCTCACCCACCTGCCGATCATGATCGACCCCAGCCACGGCACCGGATTCGCCGAACACGTCCCGGCAATGGCCAAAGCCGCGATCGCAGCGGGGACGGACTCGCTGATGATCGAAGTCCACCCCAACCCAGCCAAAGCCCTCTCCGACGGCCCCCAATCCCTCACCCCCGACAACTTCGATCGCCTGATGAACGACCTGGGTATCATCGGCGGCGCCGTAAACCGCTGGCAACAGCCCGTCCCAATTCCCGCTTAATTAGGGTGTAGGGTGTAGGGTGTAGGGTGTAGGGAAATTGATAATTGTCAATTATCAATTATCAATTATCAATTATTCCCTACTCCCCATCCGGGGGCTTGTCGCTCTGTTCGATCAGCAGTTCCACCTGGTGGGTGACATTTTTGAGCAACTGGTGCAGCAGCGGCAAATTCTCGGAAGACAGGGTGGCCGAAGCGCAGCGGACTTGAATTTCATTGAGTTTCTTCTGCAACTGTTGCGCCAACCGCAGGCCGTCCAAACTCAGCTTCGAGAGTTGCTGCTGCTGGTAAAACTTCAGCGCCGCCCCCCGCAACACCTGCAAATTCGCCTCCTCCCCGTGGGTTCCGGGGACGACCCGCAGGCGGAGCAGCAGGTGGGTATTGCGGTAGACCCGCTCGATGTCCATCTGTTTAGCCTGGGAAACCGGAAGCAGGGGCATCTTCACCAACCGTTTCAGTTCGTTGATCACCCCCTGAAAGTGGGCGGGTTCCAAGTCGTCCAGGATGGATTGGAGCACTCCATCTTGACTCCACAGAATCCGCCCCTTCGACTCTTGCCGTTCAAAATAGAGCCGGCCGATCCCCCCGGCTAAGACCCGGGCCAGCAACTCCGGCAACAGCGCCGGCGGCGACAGTTGGGCGATCGCTTCCGGCGGAGAACCCAAGTGTTTGGGGTTCAACTCCAACCGGGGCAACATTTCGTTGGCGACGGGGGATTTTTCCCGGGCGGGCGATCGCTTCGGGACAGGGGTCGCAGCCGTTTTGGGCAGATCTGGGGGGGGCGCGATCGCGGTTTCCGAGGCGCTTTCATCTCCCGGTTTATCGGTATTGTGGTACAGGTAAGCCGACAGGAGCGATCGGTGTTCCTCCGCGCCAATTTGCCGGGTCACGACGGAACAATTGAGATAGGCCAAGATCTGGTGGGCATAGTTGAGAGCCACCTCGTCCTCGGGATTGACGACACCCAAACACAGGGTATTATCTTTGAGAGAAAGGGGCAGAATTTGGTGGTGAAGACAGACTTCAAAGGGCAAAATGCTATCGACTAAAGGAAAAATCTGTCCGGAATCCAAATGACCCGCCCCCCCCGTTTGAGAATTCGCTAACATGGGCTGATGGGGATGATAGGTTCAACGACTACAACGACCTTCGTTCAATTTGACAGGCTATAACTCCCACCGTGATGCATCCTGAAGCACGGAGCAATTATCACCCGGCTCGGGAGCGCTGCTTGTAGAATAGCGACAGTTGTGTATATGCTATACAGTCTAACAAGATTTGGTCGTTCAGCCGAGTTGATGGGTTGACAACGGTTATGGCGAGAGGAGAAGGGAATCGAAAAGCGGGAGTCGGGAGTCGGGAGTCGGGAGTCGGGAATTGTGGGAGGGGAATTCATTATCCATTGTCAATTGTCAACTGTCAATTTCTCCTGAAATCGCTTCTATCTGTCGCGTTGAGTCCGGCGATATTGCTGCCCTCCTTTGCCACTGATCTCACCTCCGCCGCCTTTGCAGATACCACTTCCGGCAAAACCGGACTTCCCACCAAATTTGCCACCCCGGGAGTTGACGCGACCGAGTTGCAACCCCTGTCGGCTACCGTGGAATTGGTGATCCGGTTGGGAGAACGGCGGGTTTACGTTTACCAGAGCGATCGCCTCCTGGCCAGCTACCCGATCGCGATCGGCCGCAGCGGCTGGGAAACCCCCGTCGGCCGACATAAAGTCATCCAACTGGTCCGAAATCCCACCTGGCAGCATCCCTTCACCGGAGATCTGATCCCCCCCGGGCCCGACAATCCCCTCGGCAGTCGCTGGATCGGGTTTTGGACCGACGGCACCAACTTCATCGGATTTCACGGTACCCCCGACGAAGACACGGTGGGGCGGGCCGCCTCCCACGGCTGCGTCCGGATGTTAAATCGCGACGTGCTCGCCCTGTTTGAGAAAGTCCGCATCGGCACCCCCGTCACCGTCGAACCCTGAGCGTTTCCGCGAAATTTCAGCGTCCGAATCCGTGATAGTATCAAATCAGACCCAAGGATTGCCGACGATCACCTCACCCGACCCGCGATCGATTGCGATAACCCTTTTTAAATGGGCTGATGACCTGAAATCCTCGAATGCTCACCCGGAAATCACCGAAACCCCTCCGCTGGCAGCGAACGAAATATTCCCCCCTCACCCGACAGATCGACGTTTTTTCTGCCGCCGGGAAGTTCATGTTTTTCTTGTGGCGCGATCGCACCCTCGGAGATAACACCGCCGCCACCAAACGCAAGCGGGCGAAGTGGTTGGTGCAAACCCTCCTCGATCTCGGCCCGACGTTCATCAAATTCGGACAGGCCCTCTCCACCCGCGCCGACATCCTCCCTTTGGAATACGTCGAAGAGTTGGAAAAACTCCAAGATAAAGTCCCCTCTTTCAGCGCCGATCGCGCCGTCGCCATCATCGAGTCGGAACTCGGAAATTCCCTCTTCAGCCTCTACCGCGACTTCAACGAACGCCCCCTCGCCGCCGCCAGCCTCGGGCAGGTACACCGGGCAAAATTGCACACCGGGGAACAGGTGATCGTCAAAGTGCAGCGTCCGGGACTCAAAGAACTCTTCGACCTGGATATGCAGGCCGTCCGTCGCGTGATCCGCTTTTGTCAGCGCTGCTTCAGTTGGGCGCGACTCTACGATCTCGATGCCATCTACAACGAATTCTTCCTGATTCTCTATCAAGAAATCGACTATATCAAAGAGGGAAAAAACGCGGATCGGTTCCGAGAGAATTTTAAAAATTATCCCGGTATCGTTGTCCCCAAAGTTTACTGGGAATACAGCACCAACAAAGTCTTGACCTTGGAATACTTACCGGGTATCAAAGTTGACGATCGCAAAACCCTGCAAGCCTGCGACATCGACATCAAGCGGATCAACCAGTTGGGGATCTGTTGCTACCTCAAACAGATTTTGCAGGACGGCTTTTTCCAGGCCGATCCCCATCCCGGCAATATCGCTGTCAATTCCGACGGCAGCTTAATTTTTTATGATTTCGGCATGATGGCTGAAGTCAAACCCCTGGCGAAAGATCAGATGATCCGCACCTTTTTTGCCGTCCTGCGGAAGGACGCGGAGGTGGTGCTCGATACCTTGGTGGACATCGGTTTAGTGGAACCCATGCCCGACATGACCCCCGTGAAGCGGCTGCTGCGGTTCGTGTTGGATGAATTTACGGAAAAACCCATCGATTTCCAAGCCTTCAACGTCATCAAAGATGAAGTTTATATCATGTTTGAACAGCAGCCCTTTCGCCTGCCGGCTGAGATGACATTTATCCTCAAATCCATCACGACTCTCGACGGCGTTGCCCGCACCCTCGACCCCCAATATAATTTGGTCGATTCTGCCCAACCGTTTATTAAAAGTCTCACCATCGCCAGACAAGATCGGGGCAGTTTTGTGGGAGAATTGACGAAACAGGCGCGGGAATTCGTGCAATACAAGTTGCGGCAGCCGAGTCGGGCGGAAGTGTTAATTCAGCGTTTAGAACAGCGTATTGAGGAGGGAGAATTAAAGTTTCGGGTGCGTTCCATCGAGAGCGATCGCGCCCTGAGACGGATCAATTTCGCCATCAAAGCCCTCATTCACGCCTGCTGGGCAGGGTTTACGTTGCTTTCCGGGGTGGTGTTGCTCGTCGCCGGAGAGACGGGGTGGGGGGTTTTCGTGCTGGCGGTTTCCGGGGTGGGAATCGTGCTGTTTTTGCGATCGCTTCTCAACCTCTCCATTCGGGAACGCCTCGATCGCATGGCGGAACAGTAAAGTTGAATGAATCCCGTGCATTATTGGATTACCAGATCGTTTTGACGTGGGGATAATTCCGGATTTTTTCATCGCGGCTGACGATCAATATGTCGTATCGTCGGGCGATCGCCACCAGGATGCGATCGGCCGGATCTTTATGAAATTCACCGGGTAATATCATGTCCGCTCAAACCATTATAATTCCAGGTTTTCCTTGTCCCTCCTGAAA
>JBNGCR010000084.1:0-21951 GCA_050045915.1 Limnospira sp. | reverse complement strand
CTGGCTCCCCTCCCCCAGAATTGGGAGAGGGGCTGGGGGAGAGGGCGAGAGTGTCGAATTTCGGTACGTTCCCACACCATTCATCGGTGGTGAAGTCAGTCAAGCGGGGAAACGCACCCTACTACGAGACGACAAGACGAAAACGATCGCTTAATTGGGGAGTCGGGAGTCGGGAGTCGGGAGTCGGGAACAACAAAAACCACAGGGAATCAATGATGCAGAACCACCAAAAACTCCACCTCTCAAAAATGGGTTGCGGCACCTGGGCATGGGGCAACCGACTGCTGTGGGGATACGACCCGAAGATGGACGAAGAATTGCAAGCAGTTTTTAACCTTTGTGTCGAGAATGGAATCACGGTATTCGATACGGGGGACTCTTACGGAACCGGTCGGTTAAACGGTCGCAGCGAGACGCTTTTGGGGCGTTTTTGCCGGGAATATATCGGCCCGAATAAAGAGGATATTTGCATCGCCACCAAACTCGCCGCCTATCCTTGGCGGTTGACGAGGGGTTCTATGGTTTCCGCCGGTTTATCTTCCGCCGATCGCCTGGGTAAAAAGGTCGATTTGGTACAGATGCACTGGTCCACTGCCAATTACGCCCCCTGGCAGGAGGGGCCCCTTTTGGACGGTTTGGCGGACCTGTACGAACGGGGGGAAGTTAAGGGGGTGGGATTGTCCAACTACGGCCCAAAACGGTTGAAGTGGGTGCATCGTCGGTTGGGCGATCGCGGCGTTCCCATCACCACCCTACAGGTTCAATATTCCTTACTTTCGACTTATCCCGTGACGGAACTGGGAATTAAAGAAGTGTGCGACGAATTGGGCATTCGGTTAATTGCTTACAGTCCTTTGGGGTTGGGAATTTTGACGGGTAAATATTCCGAAAACGGCCCGTTTCCAAAAGGCATCAGGGGTTGGCTGTTCAAACAGTTGTTGCCGGGGTGTCGATCGCTTTTGGACTGCATGGAAGAAATCGGGCGATCGCGGGAGAAAACGATGGCTCAGGTGGCTCTAAATTGGTGTATTTGTAAAGGCACCATTCCCATTCCCGGCGCGAAGACTATCGAACAAGCGCGACAGAATATCGGTGCTCTGGGTTGGCAGTTAGATTCGGGGGAAATTGCGGAACTGGATAAAACGGCGGCGGGGACGGACAAAAAAATGGTGCAAAATATTTTTCAGACAGGTTGAGGAAAGTTCATCATTCCCAACTCATAAGGTGTGTCGGTCAAAAATGGTGGGTTACGGCGCGGATGAAAAGTTGTGAGTTTTTCCGAAAAATTACGACCGCGCCCAACCCACCCTACTCCTACTCCTACTCCTACTCCTACTCCTCTTCTCTGTGTTCTGGAGTGCCTCTGTGGTTCTTAAATTCCCGAATTAAAATCGCCAGCAGTCTCCCACCGGCGATCGCACAATTTAAAGTATTTTGATATCGAGATTTAAGTTTCCGATTCCGAAGTCGAAGACTGATTAAACATCGGAGTCAGGTAGGCGGCGAGAGCGCCGATCAAAAAAGCGGAAATATTGCGAACCAAAGGAATCCAATCGGACGTGCGGCTGATCACCGGACCGATGCCGAAGGCGATAAACAGGATGCCCCAGAGGGGAGAAAAAATTAACGCCCACTGCCAAGCCACCAGTTGTCCAGGTTTGCGGGGGATGGCGGCGAACCCGCAAATGATCCCGCCGAGGGCGGATGTAATTAAGGTGAGAATCCACTGTTCTTGGGGAAGGCCAGGGACGACGCGGCAGCCGCCCTCTTGCAGGAGACAGCCTTCAATGGTTTCGATGGATTGCAGGATAGATTGGTCTTCGCCGTTGTCGCGGACGAAATATTGGTTGCCGTAGCGGGTCTGGAGTTCCACCCAAAACGTGCGGGTGAGGAGGTCGTAGAGGTCGCGGCCGACGCTGAAGTTGAGGATGTTGCCGCCCCGCTGGTCGGCGACGAGGAGGACGCTGTGCTCGTCGAGTCCCCAGTAATCTTTGACGGCCCGGCCCGGGGTGCGATCGAATTGGGTCAGGACCCTGAGTTTCCATCCCGTCTCAGATTCAAACTGTTGCAGGTCTTCAGCCAGGAGATTTTCCTGAATGTCGGTGAGGACTTCGGCCAGATCGATGACCGGCGTTTGGATGTCGGGCAGCAGTTCCGGATTGTTGTAAGCCCCCGCGGCGGGTGCGATCGCCCAAAGCGAGAGTGCGAAACAGAATGCGGCAAGCGATCGGAAGAGTTGGTGCGGCCAGGTCTGTTGCATAGATTTTTATACCAAGTTCTCAAAGGTGAACGATGGGGAGTTGTTATTAACCCAGGGATAATCGAAAACTCATATTCGTTACAATTGTTAACTTTATCACAGAATCCCGGAAATGCAGAGGAGGCGGAGGGGTTCCAGGGGCAGAGGAGGCGGAGGGAAAAAATCTAAAATTTCCCGCACAGTCGCCGATCGCGATCGCTGAGATTGCGGTTGGTTTTCAAGTAGTCTTGGAGCCAGTCGCAGGCTTTGTGCATCAGATCATCCAGATCCAAATTCCAGAGAATCACAGTCTGATCCCGACTCGCCGAAGCGAGGGTGCGGCCATCGGGGCTGAAACTCAGGCCCATGACGCTATCACCGTGTCCCTTGAATGTTTTCAGCAACGTGCCGTCCCAGGTGCTCCAAATGCGGATGTAGCCGTCATAGCTGGCCGACGTCACCAACCGACCGTCGGGACTGAACGCCACATCCGTCACGCTGTCGCTAGTTCCCTTCAACAAGGTATTGAGCCAGACCCCATCCCGACTCCACAACTTCACCTTATTGTCGTATCCAGCCGTTGCCAGCAGCTTGCCGTCCGGGCTGAAACTGACACCCAAAACGTAACTGTCCGAAACCTTAATAGTTTTCAACTGTTTTCCCTGCAAATTCCACAACCGCACCGTCCCGTCGTCGCTGGCCGAAGCGATCGTGCCGCCGTCGGGACTGAAACTGACCTGATTCACCCACCCCTGATGTCCGTTCAAGGTTCGCAGCAACCTGCCGTCAGCCGTCCACAACTTCACCGTCCGGTCCTTACTCCCCGTCACCATATATCGGCTGTCGGAGCTAAAATTCACGCTCATGACACTATCCCCGTGGGCGACCAACGTTTTCACCGGTTCAGAGGCGACGATCGCATCAGAAGCCGCCCAGGGATCGCCCTTGGAAATCCGCCTCCCCCGGGAAACCTTCTCGGAGCCCCACCTGCCCGAGTTCCGGTCCCCATCCAGCCGTCGCCAGAGTTTCACGCTATTGTCATATCCGGCCGTCGCCACCCACTGGCCATCCGGGCTAAAACTCACCCCAGCCACGCGATCGCTGTGGCCCAAAAGCGTTTGCAGCAGCCTCCCCGAACGGCTCCACAGTTTCACCGTCCCATCCTGAGACGCGGAGGCGACGATCCGGGCATCGGGGCTGAAACTCACATCCAAAACCCGATGTCGGTGTCCCTCGAGGATATCGAGGGGGTGATTTTCCAGATGCCACAACTTCACCGTTTTGTCATAACTCGCCGAAGCGAGGGTGTAGCCATCGGGGGAAAAATTCACCCGCGTCACCTTATCCCCATGACCCCGAAATACCTGCAACAATTCCCCGTCCTCGCTCCAGAGCCGCACCGTCTTGTCATGTCCCCCCGTCGCCACCATCCAACCCTGCGGGGAAAATGTCACGCTGTAGACATCCCCAGAGTGTCCCTCCAAAACCCCGAGCAATCCTCCCCGACGATCCCAAAGTTTAACCGTGCTGTCCGTCCCCCCCGTAGCGATCCGGCTACCGTCGGCCGAGAAATCGACCGTGTAAATCGTACATTCATCCCGGGGCGGGCAATGGTTCAGGCGCATCAGTCGCCCGGTTCGGCGGTCGAACAGATACACCTGGGGGCCGTCCCCGACCACCGCCACGATCCGGCCATCAGGGCTGAAGTCGAGCCACTTGAGGGGCAAATTGGGAAATTGCAGGGTTTTCAGGATTTCCCCCTCCAAACTCCACAGTTTCACCGTGCCATCTTTAGAAGCTGATGCGAGCACTTCACCATTGGGGGAGAAGCGGACGGCGGAGACGATATCCTCGTGTCCGATCAGGGTCTGCAACGGTTCCCCGTCTCGACTCCAGAGTTTCACCGTCTTGTCGTGGGAGGCGGAAGCCAGCATCCGCCCGTCCGGGCTGAAATCGAGGCCGGACACGCTTTTGCCATGTCCTTCCAGGGTCGCGATCGCCTCCCCCTCCGGCGTCCAGAGTTTGATCGTGCGATCGACACTCGCCGACGCCAGACGATCGCCCGAGGGACTGAACGCCACATCCCAGATCACATCCCCGTGTCCCTGCAGGCGGTTCCGCTCGTGGGTTCCGTAAACCGCCTGTCCGAGGGTGGCGGCGACCCGCATTTGGGCATCTCGCAGGGTAGACCCGCCCCAGGTCAACCGTTGCAGGCGTTTCAGTTGTCGGGCAGCTTTCAAACTTTCGAGCATGGCATCGAAATGATAGTGGGAGAAAAACAGGGCATCGGATGTCGCCGTCAGCGAGGTGATGTAGGCCAGACGCTTTTGTTGGTAGGCGACTTTGGTGGAGATCCCCAGCCCCACCACCGCCGCCAGAGCGATGCACAGCAGTTGTTTTAAGAGGCGGTTGCGGTGGATGAGCTGTTCCTGACTCAGTTTTTGGGCGGCTTCCGCTTTTTTCTTCGCCATCTGGGCCTGCTGGAGCCGTTTTTGAATCGTCCCCTGCCGCTGGCGGTCGAGGATCGCGTAGCGCGATCGGATCGGCATCACGAGATAGTCGTGCATCAGTTGATAGCGGTCTTCCGGTTCCTCCCGGTGGCGCAGGAGCAGCCCGGATTCGAGGATGATGTCGATAAAGGAATGGGGGAGACTCGGGGCGCCGTGGAGCGGGGCAGTGAGTTCCGACCGGGTTTTGATCGGACGGCCCAGTTTGTCATCGGTGAGGGCAAACAGCACCTCCCAGGCGACTTCGGCGTTCTCCGATCCGCAGTCTCCCACGATCGCGTCGATGGAACGCCCGATCAGGGTGGCTTTGGGGTCCGGGCCGAGGCGTTGGTAGTCCCGCAGCGTCCGGATACCCCCCTCCCCCTCTTCCTGGAGTTGGGAGCCGACGACCTGGAGTTCGATGGGGCGAATTTCGTGGCGATCGTCGGCCAGGTCTTCCACCAACTGCTCGATCAGGGCGGTTTCGAGTTCAAATTTGGCCCGCCCGGTGAGGCGCTCGATCGCGATCCGAGCTTCGGCTTTGGAAAAGTCCCGCAGGTGGTAGCGTACCTGTTTGTCCAAAATATTGTTGTTGACGGCATCTAAGGAGCAGAGGGTTTCGCATTCGAGCAGGTAGTGGAGGCAACTTTCCTGCATACAGAGGATCACTTTCACGAAGGGAATGTTCAGGCAGATCCGCAAAAACTCGTAAAAGGTTTGGCGGCTGGCCCGTTCCCGGGACGCGAAAAAGAATTCTTCAAATTGGTCGAAGATCAGGACGCTGAGGAGGTTATTGTCGGCATTTTTCTGGAGTCGGTCTAACACGAAGGACTCCGGGTGCAAAATATAGGCGGTGCGATCGCCGCCCCCCTTCTCCCAGGCGTGCTGGGAAGCCTGGGCGATCGTCCGATACCAGAGCCGCTTCAGGTTGGTATCTTTGAGTTCGAGGTGGTCTTGCCCGAGCAGAGCCAGGGCTAGGGCGCTCTCGAGTTCCCGCACCCAGTCCGTGTAACTGCGGACGACCACGGGGAGCAGGTTCCGGGCTCCGAGGCTGATGGGTTGGAGGGCCGGCACCAACCCAGCATCGATCAGGGAACTTTTCCCCACCCCGGAACGGCCGTGGAGGATGATCAATTTGTGGTCGTCGCGCCCCAACCGCCGGATCAGGTTGTCGATGTCTTGCTCGCGGCTGGAAACGGTCAGATCCCGGGCGATCGCCGTTTCGGCTTTCCACCCGACGCCGGCGGGGTTGATGGCCTGTTTGGGCGGTTGCAGTTGGTGGACGCCGATGAAGGCGCGGAACCCATATTGATGCTCGATTTCCCGCTGCCGTTTCTTGATCCGAAAGGCTTGCAAATATTGGCCGTGCCGGTAGTATAGATCCCGCAGTTCGGCGAGGATGTCGATGTAGAGTTGGGGGTCGTAGGCCGGGGATGTCGAGTGGCGGGCGGTTTCCAATTCCCGGATCGCCTGTTCCCAACGATCTAAGTGCCGGTAACTGCGGGCCAATAGCAGCAGGTAAGCCCCCCGTTCGCTGTGGCAGTCCCCGTCGGAGAGGATCGCCAGGGCGAGTTTGGCCATTTCCAGGGCTTTGTTCCACGCGCCACCCTTCAGGGCGACTTCGGCCATGAAGCCGTAATCCCGGGCTAGTTGGCGATCGGGACCGTAGCTGAGGTGCATTTTCAGTCCCGTTTCGGCTAAAATTTGCAGCTCGTCCCACTGTTGCAGGCGTTTGAGGACGTCGCCCAGATGATAGATGACCCCCGCTACCAGGTCGGGGCGTCCGGTGGCGGCGAAGATGTCCCGGCACTGTTCCAGGTGGGTTTTGGCCGCCAGGAGGAAGGGGCGATCGGCCGCCGGGGTGCGGGCCGCTTGCAGGCGGTCGGTGAGGGCGATGTGGAATCTGACGATCCCCTGACGTTCTCGGTGGGAAATGGGGCGGGGGCCGGTTTCGGGGTCGGCGTTTTGGAGGCAGGCCAGACTGCGTTGGTAATGTTGGCGAGCCCGATCTTCCTCGTCGAGTCCGTCGCAGTCGAGGCCGAAGATGAATTGGCGGCTGGCTTCGAGGAAGGGATCGAGGTCGATGCCGCGACGATTGCAGTCGTTCCAGGTGGCTTCGAGTTCCCGGCGACGTCTTGAACCGAGGGCGAAATCGTATTTGGGGGGGCGGTAGCTGCCCCCCGATCCGGGATTTTTGGGTTCCCAGTCGCGAATTCGCAGTTCGGCTAGGGAAAAGAGGGTGTGGGCCTGCAAGCTGAGGAACTGTAGCAGTTGGGGGGTCGCCATCTCGAAGTTGATGGTAGCCGCTGCCCAACTTTTGAAATCCGGGGCGAGTCGGATCAGTTTCTTGGCTGAATTGTCCGCGACCCACAAGACTAAGGGAAAGGAAAAGGTTTTGCGAAATTCGTCTCGCACTTGGTTGGTGGAACTGAGCAGGGTTTCGAGGGATTTTACACCGTCTAACCCTGTCACGATGAGGGCTGACGGGGGGGGGTCGGCGATCGCGTCTTGTAAGGTGGTGTAGAGGGTGGTGACATCCGGGGAAAGGGTCAGGGTTTGAATTTTGAGGCTTTTTTGTCCGGTTTCGCCGTCGGAGAGTTGTTCCTGTAGTTGTTTGATAATTTGCCGTTGCAGGCGGGCGTAATTGCAGCAAGCCAGGATCAGGGAAAATTGTCCCTGGGATAGGCAGATGGCACGGGCTAGGCGGGCGAGCGATCGCTCGTTTTGGGTCGGGGTCTGGGAGAGTGTGAATGGGTCGCTCATGGCTCACTTGTCGCCAAAATGACGGCTGGGTTTGCGGGAGAATTTTGTCCGAAACAATCGGGACAAAAATTGTTTTAAAAATTGACAAAATTCGCAAAATATACGAGATAAAATCGGAACCCAAAAGCGCTGATTGCTGAAATCATTCGTCCTGGGCGGACTGTCTCGTTCGCCCAGGGGTTCCAAGGGTCGCCGAAATCGATATTTTTGCCAACTCTAAAAACGACTCAATTCCCTTGGCGTAAACCCGATGAGCCGGCTGGTAAAGCCATTTGTATATGCCTCTATTTTCTATGATTTTATGGGATACTTCAAGGGCGAATTAACAATTTGTAATATCGTGCCTTCCGGCCTTCAAGCTTTTTTGATATCGGGCGGGGGAGAAATAGCCGGCTGTTTCCCACGCCAATTTTGATAGTGTCGGGTTTCTGTCAAGGCGGGATTGATCCCGAACCAGCGCCCGGAGCGATCGCGGTATTCAAACACGAACATACTCCGCAATAACGTCTGACATTCTTCCTCCCCGCGCACGCTTTGATGTTCTACCACTTGCAGCAACAAATTCCATTCTTCCTCGGCGATCGCCCCGAGCAAATCATCCCGATATTCCCGGATCACGTTTTCCAGACAGGCTGCGGAAAAGGGGGGATCTTCTTGCTGAAGACAACTGTACATGAACATTAACAACCGGCGCATATGTCCACCGCTGATCCGGCAGAGGCGATCGAGCACTTCCGGAGTTTCAAACAAGTCCGGGATATGAGAAATGCGGTCGTCCGGGGGGACGGTGGGAAACGCCCTCGCCAAAACCATTTGTCGGAGTAAAGTCAGGCCGGGGGGGTAATCTTTCCCCGTGCGGGTGATCACCGGAACCATCGGCAACACTTTCGGTTTCACGCCGAAGCGACTCGAGAGTCTCCCGTAATCGTTAGAAAAAATTAAGGTCAGGGGGATGGTATAAACGACGTGGCAGTGCAGGCGTCGGAGTTGTTCGCCGCGATCGACGAACAGGTATTCCGGCTGGGTGCGCCCCCAGGATTTCGGGGAATTGTCTACGCGATCGAGATTGTCGATGATCACCGCCAGACCCTGTTTTCCCTGCCGCTTCAACATCTCGGCGGCCGGTTTGAGAAGTTCCTCATTGACGGCCTCCAGAATGCTGCTGACCCGGGGTTCGAGGTATTGTCGCAGTTGCGATCGCAATTTGGGGGAATCTTTAGTTTTTGCCGTGATGCGGGCGATCCCGACGGAAATTTCCGCTTCGGCGGACAGGTCGATGGGGGTCTGCAAAAAGTCGGAAATTTCCCCGAACAGTCGCCCGAAATATCCCGGTTTCAACCGTATCCCCGCCGCCTGCATCTTTTCGCTCACCTGGCGGGCAATGGCGAGGACGATATCGCTGACATCCACATCCGCCATGTCCAGATCCTGGGAGGATTCAAAATAAACGACGTAGTATCCCTGGCGTTCCAAGGCATCTTTGAGGCGAAATAACTCGGTGGACTTGCCGCAGCCGATATGGCCCGAGAAGAGTTGGCAGGTGGGCTCGTCCCCCGAAAGCAACGTGATGGTGCGACTCAACTCTCGGACGATATCACTGCCCCGGACCGCCGAAAAATCGATATAATACTGCCGATCCTCGGGATTTGCCATATCGATGGTTTTGCTGGGGTTGCAAGCTTTGTAAAATTGATTCAGGTTCAGCTCAACCATAAATTCACTATCTCGTGTTAGGATGCCTCACTTTGAGTGTAGGATGACTCCGAAACACTCGGGATGTGGGGAGACGGGCATCGGGGGATCAAATCCTGGGGGGGCTGGGTCTGTCGGGAAGGGAGTCGCGGCGGATCGGGTTCGCCCCCCGTCGGATCGCGATCGCGGCGATTTCTCAGATAGATGTGCTCAAACATTCGGTGCACCCATGACCAATATCGTTTCCGTTTCGACAACTGAGTTGGGGAATCGCCGCCGGCAACTGCGCCGTCAGCGCCGTTTAAAATTGGTTCAGGTCTTCTGGCAAACCTTGGCCGTCGGCAGTTTAGCGGGGGGGGTGATCTGGGCGATCGGTCAACCCATCTGGCTGATCCGACAACCCGAACAGGTGAATGTCGAGGGGAATTATTTGCTCTCTGACCGGACGATCCGCTCTAGCCTGCCCCTGTCCTACCCCCAATCCATCTGGCAAATCCAACCCCGGGCGATCGAAAAGACCCTGATGCGCGAGAATCCCATTGAGGACGCGATCGTGATCCGGCAGGTGTTCCCCCCCCGCCTGACCATCGAAGTGACGGAACGGCAGCCCGTGGCGATCGCCCAGTCGGCGACCGCCTTGAACCGCAAGGGGGGCGACGGAGATTTGGGGTGGCTCGATGCCGAAGGGAATTGGATACCCTTCTCGAGCTATACTGAGCTAAAACAAACCGACCAACTGCCCAATTTAAAGGTCGTCGGCTCGGTCGAACAGTACCGTCCCCACTGGAAGCAACTCTACGAAACCCTGAGTCGCTCCCCGGTTGACGTTTCTGAAATTGATTGGCAAGATCCGGCTAATATTATTTTGATGACCGAGATCGGGGAAGTCCACTTGGGGTCCTACGGGAGTCGGTTTTCGGAGCAATTACAAGCTCTCGATCGCATGAGAAAATTGCCCGAGCAACTCGACGTCCGTCAAATTGACTACATTGATTTAAAAAATCCCGGCTCTCCCCTGGTTTTGATGGTTTCGGAGAGTCGGTCAGAATCCTTTCCCTCTAACCCCGAGTCAACTTCGGATTAACTCCCTCGATCGCCCGACCTTCGGTCTTGGTTTCTCGTCCGACTTACCCTATAGTTAAATTTGAGTTGCCTCAATATTGAAACTGATTCATCTACCCCAACCGCGTAATCAAATCATGCTTCATAAGAGCAATCTGGGTTCCACCCAAAGCGACCGACAATCAGAAGGAAAAGCCAACTTGTGGACGGCAGCAGAATCGGCAAATCCGTTTCGCAAAAATGAAGGATTAGGAAATTCAAATAGTGATGGTAACGCCATGTCTCACGAAGAGTCCTGGAGTAGTGATATTGTGCCCAGTAACGCGGCCAAGATTAAAGTGATTGGCGTTGGGGGAAGTGGGGGCAACGCCGTCAACCGCATGATCGAGAGCGAGGTTTTGGGGGTGGAGTTTTGGGCCGTCAACACCGACGCCCAAGCCCTCACCCAGTCCCGGGCCCCCAAACGGCTGCAAGTGGGTCAGAAATTGACGCGGGGTCTGGGGGCCGGCGGAAATCCGGCGATCGGCCAGAAGGCGGCGGAAGAATCCCGGGACGAGATCGCCCAGGCCCTGGAAGGCTCCGATTTGGTCTTCATCACCGCCGGTTTGGGCGGCGGCACGGGTACCGGCGGCGCCCCCATCGTGGCCGAGGTCGCCAAGGAAATTGGGGCGCTGACCATCGGGGTGGTGACGCGGCCGTTCACCTTCGAGGGGCGGCGACGCATCTCCCAGGCGGACGAAGGGATCGCGGCCCTGCAAACGCGGGTCGATACCCTGATCGTGATCCCCAACAACAAACTGCTCTCGGTGATCAACGAGCAAACCCCGGTTCAGGATGCGTTCCGCTACGCCGACGACGTGCTCCGCCAGGGGGTGCAGGGGATCTCGGACATCATCACCATCCCCGGACTGGTGAACGTGGACTTCGCGGACGTGCGGGCGGTGATGGCTGACGCGGGTTCGGCGCTGTTGGGGATCGGACTCGGTTCCGGCAAGTCCCGGGCTCGGGAAGCGGCTTTGACGGCGATTTCTTCGCCCCTGCTCGAGTCCTCCATTGAGGGCGCCAAGGGGGTGGTGTTCAACATTACGGGCGGAACGGATTTGACCCTGCACGAGGTGAACGCGGCGGCGGAGACGATTTACGAGGTGGTCGATCCCAACGCCAATATTATCTTTGGGGCGGTGATCGACGAGCGGATGCAGGGGGAAGTGAAGATTACGGTAATTGCCACCGGATTCAGCGGCGAGAATAAGGGGACGCTCCCGACTCCGGGGATCGAAGCGCCGGTTCCTAAGCCGACGAACCCGCTGTTCCAGCGTTCCCAACCGACGCCGGCACCGCAACCCCAGCCGCAACAACCCCAGCAGCCGGAACTCGACATCCCCGATTTCCTGCGCCGCCGTCGTCCGCCCCGGTAATCATCAGATCCGGTTATTGGGTACGCAGGCTGACCCGAGCTCGGGAGTCGGTATTAGGGAGTCGGGAGTCGGAAGTCGGTATTAGGGAGGGGTGCAGAATAAAATTTCTTCATTTTCCCCGGCATCGGTCCCCGCAGGTGTTTTGGGATGGATTGTCGGGATTTGATAGAAGTGGCGATGGAAAGGGTCGAAAATGGATTGTCGGGGGTGCCGGTGGCGATGACGATCGCCGGTTCGGACAGTGGCGGGGGCGCGGGGATTCAGGCCGACCTGCGGACGTTTGCCTTTCACTGCGTCCACGGAACGAGCGCCCTCACCTGCGTGACGGCGCAGAATACCTCGGGGGTGATGCGGGTCGATGCGCTTCCCCCGGAGGCTGTCGTCGCCCAAATTGACGCGGTGGTGGGCGATATCGGGGTGGGGGCGATCAAGACGGGGATGCTGTTGAATGTGGGCATTATCGGAGCGATCGCCCGTCGGTTGCGGGAGTTGCCGACGCCGATGCCGGCGTTGGTGGTCGATCCGGTGATGGTGTCCCGGACGGGGGTGCAGTTGATCGACGATCGCGCCATCTCCATCCTCAAGCACGAGTTGATCCCCCAGGCGACGATCGCCACCCCCAACCGCTACGAGGCGCAGATCTTGGCGGGGATGGCGGTGGAGTCAATGGAACAGATGCGGGAGGCGGCGGCGCGAATTTACGCGATCGGGCCGCGAGCGGTTCTGGTCAAGGGCGGGGGGATGGAAGGCGAACTGCGGGGGGTGGATTTGTGGTTCGACGGGGAAAGGTTTCAAACCCTGAAAACCGTGACGGTGGACACTCCCCACACCCACGGCACGGGGTGCACCCTCTCGGCCGCGATCGCCGCCAACCTCGCCCTTGGCCATTCCCCCGCGATCGCCGTGGGACGGGGGAAAGAGTACGTTACCAATGCCCTCGCTTTTTCCCTGCACATGGGCCGCGGCCAGGGTCCGGTCGGACATTTTTTCCCCCTGTTGCGGGAGTGGTTCCCGAGTTAACTCCGATGGGACGAACGGACGCGACGCCAGTACAGGTATTCGTCGCTGGCGGACTTGAAGCCCGATCGGGATCGGCTGTCGGGAGTCTGGGTGGCGACGGTTGAGACGGGCGCTTCGTCCTCATCTCGCACCAGGGGCGTGGAACTTCTCAACAAGTCCCGCTGCACGGCCGCGATCGCTTGACGCACGGACTGTTTAATTTGATCGAGCAATTCGTTGCCCGCTTTTCGTTTTTGGTGCAGCCACCCTTCTTTGCTGGAAGCGTAGAGGGCGGGCAAACGGTTGAGGGCGTAGGTTTCCACCTCCACCCGTTTGATGTACTGGGTCAGTCGCGGAGACAACAACGCCAACTGGCGCCGCACTTCCTCGGCGACTAAATCTTCCATAATGTTATGATATTTTCTTGATTTGGATGGTGCCATGCCGATGATTTGATAATTCAAAAGGATTGGGTCTTATGCCAAATCTGAGGGAAAGATCGTGAGATTTTCCGGCAAAAACAGCAACTGAGTTGGTTAGGAAATTGGATTTTATAGATTTGGTGGCGGCACCAAATGAGTTAAAGCTTCGACGGTCTGCACTTCGGCCTCCCCGACCAAGTAGCTGATGCCACGATGGACGTGCAGGCGAAATTGCTCCATCAGGGTTCCGCGATCGGTCGCCAAACCGTCCTCGCAACAGCGCTGCTTGAGCGCTATCAGCAAGATGTCGGACAGTTCTCCGCCAAAAACGCGCCACGTTAGTTCGATACCGCCCTTTGTGGAATCGGAGACGGCAGAAGGGAGACTCGGTTCGGCTAAAGATCGACAAAATGCCCAGCGACACAAGATGTTCCACTGTTCAATCTTCGTACTGCGCTTGAGTCGAATCAGTTGTTCTTTCGCCGTTTCGGACAAACGAAACCGCTCGATCGGTGATTCCATTGTCTTTCCTGAGAAGAAAGCTCTCCGTATAACTTCGGAGAATTTCAGCACACTAATATATATAACTTATACACGATACATCAGTAATTTTCAGATTGCGTCAACTTTTTTTACAAAACTTTTAACATTAAGGTGGCGAGATCCGTCTCCTTCACCCCCGTCGGGCGACGAGATAATACCGCCACGGGGCCGGATAGCCTTCGACGGTGCGGGTGCGATCGCCGGGATCGAGAAATTCCCGCAAGCTGTCGATATCTGCCCAGGGCGTCCGCCGCTGTTCCTCCGGGGAGAGGGGGGCGGCGAAAAGGGGGCGGACGTTGGCAAAACCAGCCCGAATCATCCAGGTTTCCAAGCCAGATTGGGTGGGGAGGAACCAGATTCCCCGGGCGTTGGCATAGCGTTTGCGGGGGGTGAGGGCGATCGCATCTTCTCCGGGGATTCCCTGGCAGTCGATGACAATTTCTCCCTTGGGGGCGAGGGCGCGTCGCATTTTTCGCAGCAACCCGATCGGATCGGTGTGGTGGTAAAGAATACCCAGACAGAAAATGGTATCGAAAAAATTGGGATAGTCGTCGATATCTTCCACCCCCAACAGTTCAAAGTGGAGGGTATCCTGTCGGGCGATATTTTGAATCAGTTGAAAGTTCCAAAACTGTTTGGCGTAGGGTTCAAAACCGACGACGCACTCCGGTTTTTCCTGCGCCATCCGGAACATGAAATAGCCGTTGTGACAGCCGATGTCGGCAACTTTTCGTCCTTTTAGGGAACTGATGTGGGGGAGGATTCGTTCCCACTTCCAGTCCGATCGCCACTCCGCATCGATGAAAGTTCCGAACAATTCAAACGGCCCCTTTTTCCAGGGACAGAAGGTTTTCAGGGCGGCTTCAAATCGTTGTCGATCCGCGGCGGAGAGTTCCCCCGCGCGGCCGACTTTCACCACGGAACCGGCCGCGTCAAACTCATCGCTTCCCAGGTCTGCGACGGCTTCAACCGCTTCTCGGTAGGGTTGCAGTTTGCGATCGCCCAGGCGGGGATGAAAGGCTTTTCGCTTTCGGAGAATGGCTTCCCGATCGATGTCGATATCGTATTTTTCTAAATAGTCGGGGGGAATATACATGGAGATCGTCGGATCAGTTGGGTTGTGAGGGTGGGGGAAAGGTGGCGATCGCGCCGAGACTCCACGAGTGTAACATATAGCGCTGCGCGCAGGTCATGGGGAATGGGGAATGGGGAATGGGGTAATGAAATCACCTGGATATAAGGGTTTCAAGGTTTGTCCCTCCCAGGAAACTGTAAACAGACGAGCGCGATACCTGCGATATAATCGCTTTCGGCAATCCTCGGAACTTTCCATTGTTGACTCGAACTAAAACGCGATCGCCCGGGGGAAGAAACCGGGTTTTTATGAGAGTTTTTGATAACCCCCGACAAGGGTTATAAAAACCCGGTTTCTCAAAATGCGATCGCCCCCGACAATTATCGTCAAAACCCAGTGTCTCAAAATGCGATCGCTAATCCTGTTCCAGCCACATTTCCAGCATCGCCGTGGGGATGTAAACCGTGGGGTGGTTGAACAGCGTCCGCACCGCCTGGGAACCCTGAGTTTTCAGGACAGTTTGCAGGCGGCGTTTGAAATTGGGATACTGTTGGAGTGCCCGTTCGACGGCTTGCTCCGCCTCGGCGTTATTCTTCGTATTTTGGGCCACGCGATCGAGCAGTTGTTTGACTTCCAATTGCAGCGATCCGATCGCCTCCTCCGGTTTGGGAGGGGGGGGTGCCGGGGTGTGGCGGACGGCTTGGCCGTTAGTGCGGGAAGATTTGATGGATTTCGGGGGAGTCGCCGGGGGAACGGGAGGTTCGGGGGCGCGACCGCCAAAATTCTGCACGGCACCGGCCACGTCGATGCCGGTGGTTTGGCGCAACTCTTCAAAAAATGCGGCCATTTTGGTAGCGGTATTGCCCTGGCTGGCATCGACGATGGTGACGTTATCCACGGACACCTCCGGAACTGTGGACGCCATTGTTTTCAACAGCACCTCCAATTTTTGATACAAGAAAATTTCCCGGGCGTTGGGGCCGGCCGCTTTCCAGGATTCAGCCAGCCGTCGAATCCCCTCGGCCTGGGCTTTCCCCTCTTCCACGATCTGAGACGCATCCCCCCGCGCCCGGGCGATCGCGCGCTTGCATTCCGCCTCCGCCGGCGCCACCACATCCGCCTGCAACTTCTGTTCCACCTGTTTGATGCGCTCCTTCTGAACCGCCACCTCGGCCTGAGTCCTCGCCACCTCCGAGGCGATTTCCGACTCGGACTCGGCCACCACCGCCCCCCGTTTCGTCATGGCATCCTTGACCCGGCGATCGGCCTCGGCCCTGGACACCTCGACTTCAGTTTCCAGCTTCTTCAACTCCGTCATCTTGCGATTTTCCGCCGTGCGGATCGCCGCGTCCGCCTTCGCCTGGGCTTCGGCGGTGCGGGCATCCCGCAGCAGTTCCGCCCGCTGCTGGCGTCCGATGGAGTCGAGATATCCCACGTCGTCGGAAATATTCTGAATTTGCAGGGTATCCAAAATCAGCCCCAGTTGTTCCAGGTCGTCTTCGGCCTCCTCCAGCAAACTTTTCGCGAAGGCCAACTTGTCGCCGTTCACCTGTTCCGGCGTCAAACTCGCCAACACGCCCCGCAAATTCCCCTCCAGGGTTTCTTTGGCGATCTGCTCGATTTCGTTGCGACTCTTGCCCAACAGGCGCTCGATCGCGTTGTGGATGGTGGGTTCTTCCCCGGCAATTTTGATGTTCGCCACCCCGTCCACCCGCAGGGGGATGCCGCCCTTCGAGTAGGCGTTGGACACCTTCAACTCGATGATCATGTTGGTCAGATCCATCTGGAAAGCGCGTTCCAGGAGGGGTTTGCGGATGCTGCGGCCCCCCTTGACCAGACGGTAGCCCACATCCCGCCCGCCTTCAGTGGGGCGGCGTCCACCCGCGAAAATCAGCACTTCGCTGGGCTGACAGATGTACAGGAGGTTGCGGATGATAAACACCGTCGCCCCCGTACCTAGACCCAATGCAGCCAGTATGGCGATGACAATTCCCATAATCGACTCTCCAGGAGGTTTTACTTTTGCGTTTCGACAACGGGCGAGGAGTTGCCGTTGCTGTGGTTGCCGAGGGTGCGGGAGACGTTGATGCCGAGGGTGCGATCGACGCTTTCGAGGAATTGGCGGAAGATTTCGGGGTAGGCCTGCACCAACCCGGCGATCGCTTTCCCGTCCCCGCGATCGATAATATTGATATTCTGTAAATCGACGCGGCGGGGAATCTGGGCCGCTTCCCGCAGCACCATCTCGATCTGCTGCAAGTAGAACAGTTCCGAGGCATCCGCCCCCATTTCCTGCCAGACGGCATTGATCAGGTCGTTGACTTCAGCCGAGGCGCGGGCATCTTCGGCCAGGGCTGCTGCCTCGCCCCGGGCTCGCAGTTCCCGGGCTTGGCGGTCGGCCTCCGCCGGGAGCACTTCGTCCACTTCCAGGCGCAGCCGTTCCAACTCCGCCCGCACGGTCTGCAGCACCTGTTCGGCCCGGGCGCGGGCTTCTTTTCCGGCGGCGGTGGTGCGCTCTTCTTCCGATCGCGCCTGCTGTTCGAGTTCGGCGCGAATTTTCCGCAGTTCGTTTTCCTTTTCCTGGATGAAGGTGCGGGCCTGGGTTTGGGCGACTTCGGCCTGGCGGCGGCAGTCGGCCTCCACCTGTTCGGCTTCGGCGACGGCGTTGGACTCGGCGATTTCCGCATCCCGGGCGATCAGGGCGATCTGACGCCGGCCGATGGAGTTGAGGTAATCTACGTCATCGGAGACGCTCTGGATTTTGAGGGTATCCAACTGCAGGCCCAATTTCACCAGATCCCGGGAGACATCCTCGGCAATGCGTTCGGCGAAGCGGAGGCGGTCTTCGTTGAGTTGTTCGGGGGTGAGGGTGCTGACGACGCCGCGCAGGTTGCCCTCCAGGGTTTCCCGCGCCACCCGGGAGATTTCGGAGCGATCGCGATCGAGAAACCGTTCGATCGCATTGCCCACCACTGCCAGATCGTTGGAGATTTTCACATTAGCGATCGCCTGGATATTTAACGGCGTCCCCCCTTTGGAATAGGCGTTTTTGACCTCCACAGGGACGGGCATGGTCCGCAGATCCATCGTTTTGACGGTTTCCAGGATCGGCCAGCAGATCGCCCGACCACCGAAAATCACCCGGTAGCCGACTTCCCGCCCGTCTTTGCTGCGGTGTTTGCGGCCCGAAAGGATCAGGATCTCGTTGGGCTTGCAGATCTGCATGAAGGTGTTAAGGAACCACAGCAGCAGCAAGGCCCCGAAAATGCCCAGGGCGATGGGCAAGCCGGTGACGATCTGATCGCTGATGTCATTTCTGCGGGTCGCCGGAAAGGGGGCTTGAGCCTGCACCACTTCCGCGACGACGACCTCGTTTTCCCGGTTGAAAGATGCGACAAATTGTTGGTTCATGGCGGTTTCCAGAAAGAGTGAGCAGACGCCTTGACGGCGGCGAACCCGTTAAGATGGGGACTGTTTCAGGGCGTCTTCCGAGACGACCCAGACCCGGTTTTTTTCCATTCCGACCACCAGCACGCGATCGCCCGGAGAGAATTCCCGGCTTTCCTCGGTCATCGCGCCCATGTCAAAGGTGCAACCCCTGACGGACAGCCGCACTTTGCCCCGGCTGTCGCGGTCGAACGGAATTTCCACCGTCCCCCCCAGGCCGATCAGGTCGTTGGATTGCATCATGCTGTTGGCCTGCTGCGATCGCAAAATGTCGAAAATCCACACGATCGCCGTCCCGCAAAACGCCCCGACGGCAAGGGAAATCGTCGCGATCGCCGTCGGAGTTAAACTCGGACTGAGAAAGGAGAGGATCGTCCCCGTCAGCCCGAAGAAACAGACCCCAAACGTCCAGAAGCGCAGGCTCAAAAAGGGGATCGTCAGGCGCGGCGACCGGCGTTTGGGTTGCAAGACTCCGCCGGATTCGGTCGGATTTCGGCGATCGGCCAGTTCCACATCCGGATCGAATTCCAGCTCAAAATCCGCGCCGTCGAGTCCCGCGAAAGCGGCCAGTGCCACGAATACGCCGCCGACCGTCAGACAGATAATGTATAGCGTCGTCATGATGTTTCCCCAGCGTGGGATGGTCGAACTGCCTCGAACGCCTCCATTTTGCCAAATCGATCGCCCACTCGCCCCCATTTCGTAACGAAAATTTGCGATTTGGCTGCTATTTCAACCGGGCAATTAATTGGTCAATTTCCGACTTTTCGGTAAAATAGTGCACGCAAGCCCGGATGCAGTCGGGATCGAGGATCGTCCGCACCATGATTTGTTCTCCCTCCAACGCCGTCACTGCCTGTTTGTGGGGTGTGCCGTCGGTGAGTTTGAAGGATACCAACCCGGCTTCCGGCGGCGCCGTCCGCAGGCACTCCACCCGGGGAAGTTCCGACAATCGCTCCCAAAGGTAGCGGCTGAGGTCGCAAATTTGCCCGTACCGTTGCGCCGCCGTCCCCCAGTTGTTGTGGAGGGCGATCGCTTCCCGCAACCCCCCCAACAGCGGATAGGCGGATGTCGCGATTTCGTACCGCCGTCCGTCCGGTTGCCAGTCCAACGGCGTCCCCTTGGCATCCACCTCCACGCCACGCCAGCCGATAAAGGTGGGACTCAGATGCGATCGCGCCTCGGGACTGACGTACAATCCCCCCAACCCCTCCGGGCCGCACAGCCATTTATGCCCCGTGAACGCATAAAAATCCACCCCGGTTTCCGCTAACTTCAGCGGTAGCACCCCCACGGATTGGGCCGCGTCCGCCAACACCCGCACCCCTCTCGCGTGGCAGGTTTCGACGATTTCTTTCAGGGGCAACACCTGGCCGGTATTCCAGAGGATGTGACTGATGACCAGCAGGCGCGTGTTAGATTGCAACTGTGCCGCGATCGCTTCGACGGGGTTCCCTTCATTAAGCGTCTCCAACAGCGGACAAACGGACACTTCGACATTGAAGCGGCGCCGAATTTCCCGCACCGTTGCCACCACCCCGGGATGTTCGCAATCCGAGATTAACAAATGATCGCCGTTTTGCCAATCGATGCCCCACAACGCGATATTACAGCCGACGGTGACATCTTCGGTGAGGGTGACGGTTCCCGATTCTACCCCCAATTCCGCCGCGATCGCTTCCCGAGTCAGGGCGACTTCCTGCTGAACCCAGCCGTTGATTTTCTGGGAAAAAGGGCCGCCAACCTGCACGAATTCGTAGGATCGGGCGATCGCTTCCATCGCCGGACTCGGCAGGGGTCCCTGTCCGCCGTAATTAAAATACGCCTTATTCTCCAAAGCGGGGAACTGTCGTCGGTGGGTTGCCAATGGGAAATTGTTCATTATTTTTTTGAGGTTGCCGCCAAACTCACTTGTATAGCAGGGAACAGGTAAAAGGCAATAGGCAACAGTCGGGGCAAATGGCCTTCGTCCTTCCTTTGGGGTGGGGAGGTTGACAATTGTCAATTGTCAATTGTCAATTGTCAATTAATTTTTTCGGAGATTGGTGCTACCATGACTGATAACCTCGACTCCGAATCCTCCACGGGTATTGATGCTCATCGAAGATCAACAGCTTCTTTTTTATCAACGTTGCCGCCGACGGGCTTTTTTAGATGTGTACGGCGATCGCACCCAAAAAGAACCGCCCAGCGACTTTTTGCTGAAATTGATCGCAGATAGCGGCAGCTATCGAAAAACCGTTCTCGGCGATCGCGACTATTCCCAACCGGAATACCCTTACAAAGACTGGGAAGCCGGATTTCAAGCTACCCTGGAATTGATGAAACAAGGCGCCGATCGCATCTATCGTGGCGTCTTATTATTTCACACCAACCGACCCCCCGCCCAACTCCCAGAAGAAGCCCCCTCTCAAGGGGGGGCGGGGGCGATCGACTCCCCCCCTTATAAAGGGGGGGCGGGGGCGATCGACTCCCCCCCTTATAAAGGGGGGGCGGGGGGGGATCTTTCACCTCAAAAATCGGATATAATATTAGATAGCGATCGCGAATTTTTATCCCGACTCCCCGACGGCATTACCCTCCTCAGCCACCCCGATTTATTGGTAAAAATACCCGGCGTTTCCATCTTCGGAGATTGGACCTACATTCCCCAAGATATCCGCCTCGGAAAGCGCCCCAAATTGGACTATCAACTCGTCGCCGCCCTGCACGCCCAAATTTTGGCATGGGTTCAAGGAACGATGCCCGATCGCTCGGTTTTATTGTTGCGCGATCGCAGACCCTATTCGGTGAATTTGGGACAGCGACTTCCTCAACTTCACGACATGATTTTAGACTATATTACCATGCTCCGAGAGCGGCAGGAACCGGAAATTTTTATCAGCCGCCAAAAGTGCAGCCTCTGCCAGTGGCACGGCGACTGTCACGCGATCGCCAAAGCTCAAAATCACCTCTGTTTACTACCCGGAATTACCCCCAACCGCCAAGCCAGACTCGAAACCCTCAACCTGAACACCGTCGAATCCCTCGCCCGAACTCAACCGGCGGTTTTGAACCTTTACCCGGAATTCGAGAACGGCATCGCCGAGCAAGTCGTCCGCCAAGCCGAGGCGGTATCACAAAATCGGGCAATTTTACGCCCCGAATCGGAAAGCGATGGTAACGGAAAAATTCCCAATAAAAATAATAGCAGAAACGGTTCGGAACCCGATCCATTTTGGTTGCGAACCCCGGTGGAATTATACTTCGATATCGAAGCCCAGCCGGATCTGAATTTGGATTACCTGCACGGGGTTTTGGTGGTGGATCGGCGATCGCACGCCGAAACATTTTATCCGCTGCTGGCGGAAACGATGGCGGACGAAGAGGCGATTTGGGAGCAATTTTTGACGCTGGTTTGGCGGTATCCCATCGCCCCCATTTTTCACTTTTGCGACTACGAAGCCAAAACCATCGCCCGCCTCGCCAAACTCTACAATACTCCCCCTTATTTGTGGCGTCCACTGCTGAAACGTTTGGTGGACGTTCACCATCAAGTCGTGCAGACGGTGACACTGCCGGTGGAAAGCTACTCCCTCAAATCGATCGCCCGCTGGATCGGTTTTGAATGGCGGGATGGGAAGGCGAACGGCGCCCAGTGCGTCTGCTGGTACGAACAATGGTTGAAAACGGGCGATCGCACTTTGTTGGATGCGATCGTCCGCTACAATGAAGATGACTGTCGGGCGACGTATCATGTGAAGCGGTGGCTGGCGGATTTTGTGCAGAGTTGACTGGAAAGATGGTGGGGGAAGAAACCGGGTTT
>JBNGCR010000083.1:19338-22027 GCA_050045915.1 Limnospira sp. | reverse complement strand
CCCTCATTTCAACCCCAAATCCACCGCAATCCGGTGGGCGCAGGCGAACCCCGAAAACGCCACCGCATTGAGTCCCTGTCCCGGAAACGTGCTGTCTCCGACGCAGTACAAACCCGGAATCGCCGTCCGGTTGAAGGGCATTCCCAACAGTCCCCGCAACTGCCGCCGGGGAATCGGTCCGTAGGTGCCATCTTCCCGGTTGAGAAAGCGGCGGTGCGATCGCGCCGTGCCCACTTCCATATAGTCCAAACCCGCGTCTAAACCGGGAAAAATCGTTTCCAGGCGATCGATAATTCGACCAGCCGCCTCTTCTTTCTTTTCCTCATATTCCGACTCGGAAAGATTTTTCCAGTCGTCGATCCAACTGGGGGTAAACGTGTGGATGATGTGGTATCCTTCCGGCGCTAAATCCGGGTCGAGGAGGGTGGGAATTGACACGAAAATTGTCCCCTCTGGTTCCTCCATTTTCTCCCAATCTTCTAAAACGATGTGGTGGCATTCCGTTCCCGGCGGCAATACAGATGCCTCCACCCCCAAATGCAGGCTCAAAAAACTGGGGGATTTCTGATAGCGTTTCCGCCATTTCTTCTCCGAGGTTGGCATCATCTCGGCCGGGAGGAGTTTCCCGAACGTATCCCAGCGGGTGGCGTTGGAGACGACGCGGCGGGCCTTGTAAATCGTGCCGTCGATCAGCTCCACCCCCACGGCCCGCCCGTTTTCGATTAAAATCTGTTTGACCCGAGCTTTGTATCGGATCATCCCCCCGGTATTTTCCAAACCTTCCGCCAATTTGTGCGCGATCTGTCCTACCCCCCCTCTCGGGTAGTTGATGCCGCCATAGTGGCGGTCGGAAAACACCATCCCGGCGTTGATCATCGGGGTCAGGTCGGCGGGGACGACGGACCAACAGTAGCACTCGATATCGATGAATTTGAGAAGATCCGGGTCGCTGATGTGGCGCTTCGCGACTTCCCCCACGTTTTGGGGGAGATACTGCACTAACCCCAAACAGGCGCCGGGGTTCTGGAAGAAAACCCGCATCAAATAGCGCGGTTCCTCCAATGAGAGGAGTTCCATCGCGTTGAGACAGTTGAAGACTTGCCAACATTCGTCATAAAACTTACGAATTCCCTCCCGCTCCTGGGGAAATTTTTCGCCCAGTTCTTGCAAAAATTTCTCATAATCTCGGTGAACCCTGACCTCCAGATCTCCAGGCAGGTGGTAGTGAATTTGTACCGGGTCGGAAATCGTCTCCAACTCGACGTTCACGGCGTCTAGAGCGCGGGTGAGCAGGTTGGTGGTGCCTTTGTCACCGAACCCAAAAATCATCGACGCTCCGACGTCAAATCGGTATCCGTCGCGATCAAAGTACCCAGAGCTTCCGCCGGGGATGATGTAGCTTTCGAGTACCAACACGTCGGCACCTTTGGCCGCGAGTTGCGTGGCTGTTACCAATCCCCCGATACCGGAACCGATGACGATCGCATCGAATTCTCGGGTCGCTAGGGGTTGGTCGGCGAAGGACTCGGATGGGGTAGAAACAGGCATCGGATCGACTCTCTTCGGTGAATTTCCTGACTCTACAGTGTAACGCTTCCCCAGTTACCCATGAAGTTCAGAGGCGACAGTTCGATCGCTATAAGGGTGCGATCGCCCCCCCATAAGAAATGCGGGAACGGTTTTGTTACGAACAACCGCCCCCGTCTGCCGATCCTTTGAGAGGAGAACACTGAAAATCAGTATAGACTTGTTAAAAATAATTGTCAATTATTTTTAACATTTCTTAAAACTCTGCCGGGGGAGGCGGGGGGGTATGATATTTAGGGTGTGGGGTGTAGGGTGTAGGGTGTGGGGGAAGCGGAGGGAGCGGAGGGAGCGGAGGAAGAAATTGCCTCCCCTGCCTCCTCTGCCTCCTCTGCCCCCCTGCCTCCCCTGCTCCCGACTCCCGATTCCCGACTCCCGATTTTTACTGATTTTTTGGCGATTTCGATGACCTTGCAACTGCGCGTTTACGTTCCTCCCCATCCCCTGATCAAGCACTGGCTGGCGATCGCCCGCGATGTCTCCACGCCGCCGGCCCTGTTCCGGAGCGCCATGACCGAACTGGGGCGGTGGCTGACTTACGAGGCGACGCGGGAATGGTTTTCCACGGTGGATGCCAAGGTGCAGACGCCCCTGGCCGAATGTCCGGCAACCTATATTAACCCGGAAGTGCCGATGGTGGTGGTGCCGATCCTGCGGGCGGGGTTGGCCCTAATGGAGGGGATTCAGAGCGTGGTGCCCCTGGCGTCGGTGTACCACCTGGGGATGGTGCGGGATGAGGAAACTCTGGAAGTCAGTTGTTATCTCAACAAACTGCCGGAGACGTTCGACCCCCAAACGCGACTGATTATCAGCGAACCGATGCTGGCGACCGGGGGGACGATCGCGGCGACGATGAAAGAATTGACCCAACGGGGGATCGACGTCGGTTTGATGCGGATCGTCTCCGTGGTGGCCGCACCCCAAGCGTTGCAGATCCTCAGCGAGAAGTATCCCAGCCTGCGGATTTACACGGCGATCATCGACGAGGGCCTCAACGACAGGGGGTTTATCGTGCCGGGGTTGGGGGATGCGGGCGATCGCACGTTCGGCACTTGAAGGCGGGAGTCGGGAGTCGGGAGTCGGGAGTCGGGGGGAGGGAATAAGG
>JBNGCR010000083.1:0-19238 GCA_050045915.1 Limnospira sp. | reverse complement strand
GGGGGAGGGAATAAGGTGGGAGTCGGGAGTCGGGAGTCGGGAGTCGGGGGGAGGGGATGGGGAATCGGTAATAGGTAATAGGTAATGGGTAATAGGTGATAGGCAATGAGCAATCGAGAAGGATTTACGAGTGGATTGATCCTGGGGGCGACCCTGGGGAGTTTGGTCGGGGGGGTGTTGGGGGTTGTCCTGTCCTCCCGTTTGTCCGGGGAGGGTTCCGGCGAACCGCTCTTGGAGGGTAAGCGGAACCGCAATAAAGAGGATAAGCTGACGCCGGAGAATGTGGAGACGGCCCGGTTGAACCTGGAAGATAAAATCGCCCAACTCAATCAGGCGATCGATGATGTCCGCCTGCAACTGGGGGGGATGAACGGCACGATCGCGGCGGAACCCCAGGAGTCCTCACCACAGGAAGAGTCCTGATGCCGGGACATCTCGGCAAAATGTGATACACTGTTGGGAGAATTTTATAAACTAGCAACCAGAATCCGTAATACCTATGAGTTCAACAATGGGGCCACTAGCCTTACTGGCCAACACACTTGCAACATTCTTTCAAATTTATATGGTTCTAATTTTCATTAGAATCCTCCTGAGCTGGTTTCCCAACGTCAATATGTACGAGGGGCCGCTGTCGGTGATCCCCCAATTGACGGACCCCTATCTGAATGTTTTCCGCTCTTTCATTCCTCCCCTGGGCGGTATCGACTTTTCTCCAATTATCGCGATTTTCCTGCTTCAGTTTATCGCCGGAATTATTCCCGCCTTAATTTACAGTCTGGCTTAAAACAATTGGGAAAAGTGGCGCGATCGCACCTTTGGCGAAAGCGAAAAGTATGGGGCTCAAAGCCCCTTTTTTTATTTTATATAGCAATGAGCGATCGTGTGTTTACAGTTTCATTTGGGAGGGCAACCTTGAAACCCTCATGAAATGGTCGTTTTGATTTCCGACTCCCTAATACCGATTCTCGAGGACCGCGCGTAGCGCTATACGTTGTTGCGCTTTAGCGCTGTGGGGGGTTCAAGCCCAACAACGGGTTTTAATCTAATATTGCACCGAGTACAATTCCGAAGAATGCGACAACTCCTAAAAAGGCGAGAATGACGGCGACGGAGAGGGCTTGGGAGGTTCTCGGGGTGTAGAGGTAGTCATCGCGGCGAATTCGTTTGAGTTCCCGGCGGTGGTCGAGGGAGGCGGCGAGTAATGCGATGGTTCCTAAAGCGATGAAGGCCAGACCGAGAAAGCGGGACAGCAGCAGGGGTTCGATGTGATTGTCGCCCGTTCCGGCATCGAGGACGGTAACGACGCGATCGATTCCGAAGCCGAATCCGATCAAAGTTAAGCAGGTGCGAATCCAGGCCATCAAGGTGCGTTCGGCGGCGGCGCGGTTGCGTTCTTTTGCCAGTTCGTTGTTGAGATTTGTGGTTCTCGGGGGTGGCTCGAATTCGGTCATCGGAGGAAGGTTGGCTGGTGGGATGCTGCGGATATTATAGGTAAAAAAAAATCAAATATCGGCGTAAATTTTAGATTTATTATCGAATAATAATCGCGATTTTAGACCTGAATTAACTCAGGTTGAGGTCGATTTATGTTACCCTAAAATCATAGCTTAACATTACCTCAATTTTCGAGTCTATCCCGAAAAAAACTAAGTATTCTCACTCATGCAGTTCCCCCGCAACTGAAGATCGTCTCAAAGGACGGGTTGGGGAGGATTTCGGCTGGGGGATCTCGCCCGGTATCCGGAAAAATTGGGAATCCGAGATCGCCATCCGGGGGAGTGAGAGAAAATATAAGTTAGATCAGAACCCAAGTATTGATCGATCCTGAGAAGCATCAACTCTGGGAACGAAACGTGCCACCGGCGATTGGTGCGATCCGAGGCCAACACAGGAGATTTGCGAATGACCATCACCCACGACCCCCAAAAAAAAATGAATCCTTTGACGGGATTGACAGCCGCCGAGGTGGAAGTGAGTCGCCGGACCCACGGCGACAACATCCTCACCCCCCCAGAACGCGATCCGGCTTGGCGGCAATTTTTAGAAAAATTTGACGATCCGGTGATCCGGATTTTGATCGTGGCGGCGGTGGTCGCCATCGGTCTGGGAACCGTCGAGGGGGATTATATCGAAGGTTTCGGGATCGTGGCGGCGATCGCCCTAGCTACCACCGTGGCGTTTTTGAACGAATATAAAGCGAACCAGGAATTCGACATCCTCAACCGCATGAACGACGAAGTACCCATCAAGGTGATGCGGGAGGAGAGCTTCACCACCGTGCCCAAAAAAGATCTGGTGGTGGGGGATATCGTCCTGATCGAACTCGGGGACGAAATTCCGGCGGACTGTCGGGTTTTGGAGGCGGTGTCCCTGCGGGTGAACGAGGCGAACCTGACGGGGGAGGCGGAGGCGGTGGAAAAAGTCGCCGTCGGGAAGGGGGAGGAAACGGAAGATGCGGCCTACCCCCCCGATCGCGTCTTGCGGGGGACGGTGGTGACGGACGGACACGGAACCCTGGAAGTAACGGCGGTGGGCGATCGCACGGAAATCGGGCAGACGGCGCGATCGGTGTCCGAGATGACAGAGGTGGAAACCCCCCTGAACCGGCAACTCGATCGCCTCAGCCGGCTGATCGGGGTGTTGGGACTGGCGATCGCGGTTTTGATCGACATCGCCTTGGTGCTGCGGGGGGCGATAACCGGACAACTCCCCCTGAGTGCCGGACAGTGGTACATCGTCGGCTTCCTGGCAGTCAGTTTGTTAATCACCCTGACCCGGGTTTGGCTTCCCATCGTCTACGACGGCTTGGAACTGGCGGGAAGCGGCGCGGAACCCCCGGAATGGCTGGACAATAACGGCGCGATCGCATGGCTCAAATCCGCCCTCCTAGGCCTGTTAGCCTTCGGGTCGGGTGTCGGACTGGGATACGGGTTCGGCTGGATTCCCGCCAATCCGGGGGACTGGATTCCGGCGCAGGTGGCAGGGGAGTTCCTCACCTACTTCATGATCGCCGTGGCCGTGATCGTGGTGGCCGTCCCGGAAGGACTCGCCCTCAGCGTCACCCTCAGCTTGGCCTACAGCATGAGGAAGATGGCGAAACAAAATAACCTGGTGCGGCGGATGCACGCCTGCGAAACCATCGGCGCCGCAACGGTGATCTGTTCCGACAAAACCGGGACGCTGACGTTGAATCAGATGCGGGTGCGGGAGGTGAACTGCCCCTGTCTGGCCTCCGATCGCCCCGGGGATTTGATCGTCGAAGCGATGGCGGCCAACAGCACGGCCCATTTGGAGCGGCACCCGGGGGAACTTCCGAAGGCGATCGGGAATCCCACGGAGGCGGCCCTGTTGCTGTGGTTGGAAGACCAGCAGATCGACTATATCGAAAAGCGGGAGCGTTTCGTCGTCAGCCACCAACTGGCCTTTACCCCCGATCGCAAATACATGACCACCCTGGGGAGGTCGCCAGGTTGCGATCGCGACATCCTGCACGTCAAGGGCGCCCCGGAAATTTTGCTCTCCCACTGCTATTCCTATTTGAAAGAGGGACAAATTACCCCCCTCGACCCCTCCACCCTGCGATTTATCGCCCAGGAGTTGAAAAACTGCGACGCCGAGGGAATGCGAACCTTGGGGTTTGCCTACGTCCCCGAACCGACCCCCGAGAGCCACACCCTGAAATTGGAAGAACACGAAGATCTCGTCTGGCTGGGTTTCGTGTCCATTGCCGATCCGGTGCGTCCGGAAGTCCCCGAGGCGGTGCGACAGTGCCAGCGGGCCGGGATCGACATCAAGATGATCACCGGGGACAGTTTGCTGACGGCGGCGCAGATTGCCAGTCAGATCGGCATTATCGACGAAAATGATACCCGGGAGGCTTACATCACCGGCGCCCAACTGCGGAAACTCTCCGACGCCGAGGCCACCATCGCCCTGAAAAAAGCCCGGGTCATCGGCCGGGCTCGCCCCCAGGACAAGCAGCGGATCGTGCAACTGTTGCAGGCCCAGGGGGAGGTGGTGGCTGTGACGGGGGACGGGACCAACGACGCGGCGGCCCTCAACCAGGCCCAGGTGGGGCTGGCGATGGGGAGCGGGACTTTTGTGGCGAAGGAAGCCAGCGATATTATTTTGTTGGATGACTCCTTCCGGAGCGTTAAACAGGCGGTGTTGTGGGGGCGATCGCTCTATCAGAACATCCAAAAGTTTATCCTATTTCAACTGACAATTAATGTGGCGGCTTGCGCGATCGCTTTGTTGGGTCCGTTCATCGGCATCAATTTGCCCTTCACGGTGACGCAGTTGTTGTGGGTGAATTTGATCATGGATACGTTTGCGGCGCTGGCTTTGGCGACGGAACCTCCCAACGAACAGGTGATGGAAGTGCCGCCCCGCGATCCGAAAGCGTTCATTATTTCCAAGGAAATGGCGACGGGTATCTTTACCGTCGCGCCTCTGTTTTTGGTTATTTTGGTCGGTTTTCTGTTCTATATTCAACGGGATGGTTTGGTTACGCCCTACGAATTGTCTTTGTTTTTTACCAGTTTCGTGATGTTGCAATTCTGGAATTTGTTCAACGCTAAGTGTTTTGGGGGGACGGATTCGGCTCTGTCTCAGTTGTTCAAAAATCCTAGCTTTGTGGCGATCGCCGGGGCGATTTTGGTCGGCCAAATTCTGATTGTCGAGTTCGGCGGCTCCATTTTCCGCACCGTTCCCCTGTCTTTGACGGATTGGCTGGTGATTATCGGTGCCACCTCCCCGGTGTTGTGGATCGGCGAGATCTGGCGGGGGGTACGGCGGTGGCCGAGGGGCTAAAGCCCAACAACGACAATTTGTTGTTGCGCTGGGGCGCTTCTGAGGTGGCTTAAGCGCAACAACGGGATGGGATTTGACCGTGCACCGCGCTATATAGGCCGGCGGGTTCTTTCCCGGGACTCGGAGTGGCGATCGAGATCACCTCGATTTGGTGTATTTTGTCTCCGAGGGATCTGCGTATTCTCACTCAAAATCGCCCCCAATCTCACCCAAGTTCATCCGAAAAATCACTGAATTTTCCATTCACTCCTGAGATGATTTATACACTGAAAGATGTGACCGCACCTCATCCAGGAGGGAAATATGATCGTGATGACTACATCCACAAAAACCTATATCGGGCCGGATGGAACCTTGGAAGAACTTCCGTTGTCCGCTAAATTTGGGGAGATTGAACTGGGGTTGATTTATCGACTCGCCGAAGCGAAGGGATGGGAACCGGAGCCCCTGGAAAGTCGGGTCGATCGCGCCCTGTCGATGGCGGACAGGCACCAGACCGACCCGAAGGCCCGGCGCCTGATCGATTTGGCCCGCCGGGGTCAGATCGATCGCCTCGACGGGGTGGAGTGCTGGACGACTCAAATCGACGAAACCCGGGCGGCGGGGATCTGTCTGGATCCGATCGCCGGGACGTTGGAGGTGATGGTGATTGATGTGGAGTGGTTTACTCCCATTCATCGGGAACGGGTGACGAGTGTATCGCGGCTGTGCGAACTCGTCTGTTCGGATTGTTCCGACTCGGAATTGGGGTCGAGATCTTGACCGTTTCGATTGAGTTTTTTTGATATCTTTTCTGAGCCTCGGGGCTGAAAACTCACATTTTCTCAATTTCCGACATTTTTACACAGGTTGCGATCGCTCCCTTCAACTTCAACATTCGTCCGCAGGTAATCCCGCACCCAGTCGCAGGCATACTCGAGTTCGTCGAGGGTATCAATTTTTTCTAAATCCCATAAAATCACAGTGCGATCGTCTCCGCCGGACACCAAAAACTGGCCGTCGGGGGTAAAATAGACCGCGATAACCATGCCCTGATGTCCGGGCAAAGTCTTAAACAACTCGCCCTCGATATTCCACAACTTAATCGTATTATCCACGCCGGCTGTGGCGATCGTTTCACCGTCGGGACTGAAGGCGACCCGCGTCACTCCCCCACTATTGGCTTTGACGGTTTTCAAGAGAGTGGTATTTGCACCGTTGAATTTCCAAAATGTTAAAGTATCATCCCGACTCGCAGAAACAATTATATTTTTTTGGGGATGAATGGCGAACCCCCAAATTGCCCCGCCTTTATTGTCGAGGGTCGCCAAAGCAGTGCCGTCGGTTTTCCAGAGTTTCAGCGTACCATCTTCACTACTAGAAACGAGAGTTTGACCGTCCGGGGTAAACGCCAATTTCCAAATTCGTTCGTCGTGGGCGACAAAACTCCGCAGCAGTTCGCCGTCAATACTCCACAATTTGATCGTTTTGTCATCACTCCCGGAAGCGATGGTTTGGCCGTCGGGACTGATGGCGATCGCGTAAACCCCCGCGCGATGTTCGGTCAATATTTCGAGCCGTCGGAGTTGCGATCGAGCCGGATTTCCCAAGTTCCAAAGCTCAACCGTCGATTGATTCGTACCCACCACGAGGGTTTGTAAATCGGGGGCAAAAGCGATCGCTCGAATTCCGATATCCGACCTTTGAATGGTCTGCCAAAGTGTTCCGTCGGTTCGCCACAATTGAAGGCGAGAATCGCCGGCGGTGGCAATCAATTGACTGTCGGGACTCGCGGCGATATCCCAAATCGTATCCTCGTGGCCGTGCAGCGGTCTCAACAAATTGGTATTGCGTTGCCAAAGCTTGACGCTTCCATCCGCACTGACAGAAACGGCCATCAATCCGTCGGCTCTCAAGGCGATATCCCGAACCAACGCGCCGTGTTTTTTTAATGTCTTGAGAAAGGTTCCGTCTGTCCGCCAAATTTTGACCGCATTATCTTGACCGCCGGTGGCAATGTATTCGCCGTTATCGCTGCAATCGACTCCGATGATGGCATCATCTCCCTGAAGCGTTCTCACCGGAGTTCCGTCAGTTTTCCACAATTTCGCCGTTTTGTCCGAACTCCCCGACACCAACAAATTGGTCGTCCGGCAAAACGCCACATCCCAAACCGGTCCCCGATGTCCGGTTAGAGTTTTCAACAGTTGGCCGTCGATACTCCAGAGTTTGACAACATTATCAATTCCCGCCGAAGCCAAAATTTGACTTTCGGCATCGAAGGCGACACTCCAAACCGCTTTCTCGTGTCCTGTCAAAGTTTTCGACAACTTGCCGTCAATTCCCCACAGTTTGATCGTATTGTCTCCGCTCGCGGAAGCGATCGTTTCGCCGTCGGGACTCCAGTCAACGCCCCAAACGGGAGCCGCGTGGGCCTGAATAGTTTGTAAGAGTTTGCCATCGACCCCCCACAGCTTGAGCGTCCCATCTAAACTCCCGGAAACTAAAGATTTGCCATCCGGGGCAAAAGCAACCCGAAACACGGTTGCCGAATGGGAAAGGGTTCGGACTAACTGGCCGTCAGACTGCCAAATTTTCACTGTTTTGTCTTGAGACGCAGTCGCAATCAATCTGCTGTCGGAGCTGATATCGGCACTCGTAACGGCACCTTGATGGCCGGTGAGGCGATTCAATTCATTACTGCCATAAACGGCTCGGGTTAAGGCACTTTCCACTTTCTCTGCGATGCTCTCGTCCACCTCACCCACAGCGTCCAGACGGCGTTTCGCTTTGATGGCATCTACCATCGCTTCCAACTGATTGTCGGAAGAAAACAAACCTTGAGAAGAAGAAGCGAGGGCGATAATTTCGCTGATTCTCGCCTGTCGGTATTGCCGGCGGGCAAATAGACCCATCCCCAAAGCCGCGACAAAGCAGACGGCGAGGACGACTAAAAGTAACTGCTGCAATTTGGCGACTTTTCGTTCTTGTCGCAGTCGGGCTTCAATTTCTCGAGCACGTTCGATTTCCACCGCTTTTTGTAGCTCTTTTCTGTCCAGTTCCACCGAAGTTGCGAAAAACTGATAGTCCAAATCGCTCAAACTTTTTCCGATCGCCCAAATTTGTGCATCTTTTAAAGCCTGCCCCCGCAACAGCCGCGATTCGTCCGTTTGGCCGGAAGCGACCCAAGCATCAAAGGTTTGAGAATAGGGGCGGATGGCGGACAACTGTTCGATCACCCATTCGAGATTGAAGACCGCTTCATAAATTCGATTTTTGACCGCCAATTTTTCGCCATTTTTGACGGCTATTCCCGACAATATGAGTTCCGTATACTCGCGGCTGTTGTCAAATTTGATGCCGTGATTCTGCAAAATATCCTGATAAATTCCCAACAGTCTTCCCGTCCGCAGCGGGTTGCGGAGGAGGCGATCGCGGATGGTTTTCAAGTGTTCCGGCTCGTCCTTCGATTGCCAGCCGTAGATGATATAATTGCGGGCGATATTTTCGATCCAAAATGCCGCATTTTCCACCGAAATTTTTCTTTTATTTTCTGAAACAAAATTGACAATTATATGGCAAATTTTTTGAGTCAAAAAGGGTTGGCCGTTCGTCCAGTATAAAATGTGTTTAATAATTTCTCGTTTGTTGTCCGATTCAAAAGGCAATCCCCGGGCGAGGGGTTCGATCTCTTCCAGGCTGAACCCCGACAGTGCGATCGCCGTCCCGATATTGAACGGGGTTCGGTTGCGATCTCGAATCAAATCGGAGGGCGTGGCAACTCCAAAAATCGCGAACGTAAGGCGGTTGTATTCGGGATTCGTCGCCCTCTGGTTGTAACAGAACCGGATCAGGGCGAAAAAGTCATCGACGGGGAAATCGAGGCTCAAAATACTGTCAATTTCATCGACAAAAATGACGATTTTATCGTCGGGTATCGCCGCCAGCAGAATTTCCGAAATGAAGTAGCTCAACCGGTGCAAAAACGAAATGTTGTCCGATGATTTCCACCAGGTTTTTAAGTTGAATTGATGGGAAAGTCCGAATCCTCGCCGCCAATCTGCGACGATGCCTTTGTACCATTGTAGGGGCGTGATATTTTCGCCCCCGATCATCGTCAAATCCAGGGTCGTACATTTGTAGCCTTCCCGCTGCAATTGGTGGCGGGTTCTCACTAGCAGGGAAGATTTTCCCATCTGGCGGCAGTTCAAAACGTAGCAAAACTCCCCCCGCTTTAAGGCTTCGTAGAGGTCGCGATCGCACTGTCGTTCCACATAGCAGGGAGCATCGCTGTTTAAACTTCCACCAACTTGATAGATCATTTTTGATATGGAAATTTGTACAAATGACCCCGATTGGTTCACCCGTTGCTATTATATTGCAAATCCAATCTTGTGGTGATCGTCAATCTGGCTACCCCGTTTTTTTGCCACCGAATCTTTAGTCTCGACCGATGAAATTTCGCCGATCGTTCAATTACCGACATTTTTACACAGGTTGCGATCGCTCCCTTCAACTTCAACATTCGTCCGCAGGTAATCCCGCACCCAGTCGCAGGCATACTCGAGTTCGTCGAGGGTATCAATTTTTTCTAAATCCCAAATAATGACTGTGCGATCGTCGCCACCAGAAACGATAAATTGACCATCGGGAGTAAAATCCAAACTGATCACCATACTCTCATGTCCGGGCAAAGTCCGCAATAACTCCCCTTCTAGATTCCACAATTTTACCATCTTGTCACCTCCACCCGTCGCGATCATTTTGCCATCCGGACTAAAGGCAACTCTTGTCAATCCTCTACTCTCAGTTTGAACCGTTTTTAATAGCTTTCCATCTAGTGTCCAAAATCTCAATAGGTCGTCCCGACTTGCCGAAACGATCAAATTTCCTTGGGGCGCGATCGCAATCCCAGAAACCGAATTTTGATGGGGTATCGTCGTCATTAAGGAACCCTCTCTCGTCCATAATTTGACCTGACCATCTTCACTGCTAGAAGCGATATACTGACCGTCGGGAGTAAAGGTCAAATCCCAAATTCTTTCCTGATGAGCCACAAAACTATTCAGCAGTTGTCCCTGACGACTCCACAATTTAATTGTCTGATCGTCACCCCCAGAAGCAATGAGTTTGTGATCCGGACTGATGGCAACAGCATAAACTGAGGCCTGATGTCCGGTCAATATTTTTTCGAGTTGAACTCGCAACTTTGGAGCCATTATTACGTCAAATAATTCCACCGTAAACCCATTATTGCCAACGGCGATCGTTCGTCCGTCTAAGTCCCAATCAACCGCACGAGTTCCGGGACTGGAACTGTTAATTTTTTGAACCCGTTTGCCATCAATTGTCCACACCATCAGATAACTGTCACCGATAGACGCAATAAATTGACCCCGGGGATGAATTGCCAGATCCCAAATTGTATCCTCATGTCCGTATAGCCGTTTCAACAACTGTGTTTCACGTTTCCAAAGTTTGGCAATGCCATCATCGCTGGCTGAAGTCGCCATCAAACCGTCAGCCGTCAAAGCCACATCGCGAATGACTCCTTCATGTTTTCGTAATGTCCTCACTAAAGTTCCATCTGTCCGCCATATTTTGACGACATTATCATTGCCACCGGCGGCAATAAATTCCCCATTCTTGCTACAATCTACTCCTAAAATTACATCCTCAGCCTGAAAGGTTTTCACCAAGGTTCCGTCTGTCCGCCACAACTTAGCCGTGCGATCGGCGCTTCCCGATAGGAGTAAATTCGTTTTCTCGCAAAACGCCACATCCCAAACCGATGATTGATGTCCTTCTAGGGGGGTTAAAAATTGACCGTCAACCGTCCAAAGCTTCACCAAACCATCGACACCAGCAGTGGCAACGATTTGACTGTTGGCATCAAACGCGACATTCCAGACCGCGTTTTCGTGGTCATTTAATGTCGCCAAAAGAGTCCCATCCAAGCCCCAGATTTTGGCGGTGCGATCGCTACTCGAAGAGGCGATCATTTGACCGTTGGGGCTAAAGTCAACGCCCCAAACTGGAGCTTGATGACCCCGAATATTTTGTAACAGTTGACCCTCTACACTCCACAATTTTACCGTGCCGTCTAAACTTCCAGAAACCAAAGATTTTCCATCGGGACTAAACGCCACTCGAAACACCGTACCGGAATGTTCCAGCGTCTGAAGTAATTGACCGTCAGATCGCCAAATTTTGACCGTTTTATCTTGACCTCCCGTGGCAATTAATGTTCCATCTGAGGTGATATCGGTCGCCAAAATACTTCCTTTATGACCGATGAAACGATTCATTTCGTTGATGCCATAAATTCCTTGCCTCAAGGCCGTTTCTACCGGTTCGGCAATCTTTGAATCTACCCGATTTAAAGACTCCATGCGACGCCGTGCCTTGATCGCCTCTACCATTGCATCTAATCGATTATGGGAGGCAAATAAACCCTTTGAAGAAGAAGCGAGAGCCATTATTTCACTAATTCTAGCTTGTCTGTATTGCCATCGTGCAAATATTCCCATACCTGAAGATACAACCAAAGCTACGGTGACGACAGCCAAAAGTAACTGCTGTAACTTGGCTGCTTTTTGTTCTTGCAACAATTTTTGGCGTTCCGCCTCCAGTCGCTTGTGTTCTTCCACAAGTCGGGCTTCAACTTCTTTGGTTCGAGCGGCTTCTAATGCGGTTTGTGCTTCGATGCGATCCTGTTCTTCACTGCGAGCTAAAAATTGATAATCTAAATCGCTCAAACTTTTTCCCATTGCCCACATTTGGGCATCTTTTAAAGCTTGCCCTCGCAACAGGCGCGATTTATCTTTTTGTCCCGAAATAATCCAACTATCAAAGGTTTGAGAATAAGGACGAATTGACGAGAGCTGTTGGGCTAACCATTCCTGATTAAAAACCTCCTCATAAATGCGATTTTTGACTTTAATTTCTCCGCCAACTTTGATCACCAATCCTGATAATATCAACTCGCTCTGTTCGCGACTATTATCGAATTTTATGGATTGATATTGTAAAATCTGTTGATAAATTCCCAACAATCGACTCGTCCGCCGGGGGTTGTAAAGTAGGCGATCGCGGATCGTTTTTAAATGTTCTGGTTCATCTTGTGACTGCCAGTCGTTAATGATTTCATTTCTGACGAGAATTTCGATTAAGATTTTCTCCGCTCCCGAGGGTATATTTACCTTTTCATGCAACTTATTTTGGCTCATTTTACCAATTATTTGACAAATTTTTTGAGTCAAAAATGGTTGTCCGTTTGTCCAATATAAAATTTCCTTAATAATCGCTTTTTTGTCCCCCAATTCTACGCTCAATCCCCGAGCGAGAGGTTTCACCTCTTCCAAACCGAATCCCGTCAATTCGATCGCCGTCCCGATATTGAACGGCGTCCGGGTGTGATCTTGAATTAAATCGGAAGGGGTGGCGACTCCAAAGATCGCGAACGTGAGGCGGTTGAATTTCGGATCGGTCGCCCTTTGGTTGTAACAAAATCGAATCAAGGCAAAGAAATCATCGACGGGAAAATCGAGGCTCAAAATGCTGTCAATTTCATCGATAAAAATAACAATATTACCCTCGGATATTGCCGACAGCAATATTTCCGAAATAAAATAACTCAATCGCTGTAAAAAAGAAATATTTTCCGCTTCTTTCCACCAGGTTTTTAAGTTGAACTTCCGGGAGAGTCTGAATCCTCTCCGCAGATCGGCGATAATGCCTTTGTACCATTGCAGGGGCGTGATATTTTCGCCACCAATCATGGTCAAATCCAGGGTCGCACATCGGTAGCCCTCTGACTGCAATTTGTGACGGGTTCTCACCAGTAACGAGGATTTTCCCATCTGTCGGGAGTTCAAAACGTAGCAAAATTCTCCCCGCCTTAAGGCTTCATGCAGTGAGTAGTCTGCCTTTCGCTCGACATAGCTGAGGGCATCGTTTTGCAGGCTTCCGCCAACTTGATATATCATAGAAAATTTAACTTTAAATAGCGACCATTTTAAATTATACAATTTTCGCAATTTTTTCGCAAATTTTGACCATTTAATTTGTCACTAAAATCGGTCGGTGATTGTCGCCGATAATTTTGCAGAGTTTTTGGGTCAAAAATGGCTGTCCGTTTGTCCAATCTAAAATTTCTTTGATAATTTCGTGTTTTTTAATTGAAAATATTGCCGACAATTTTTCGCCAATAATTTCGATACAAACCGCAGGAAATTTGACAGCCATTTGCGACCCTATCGACCAGACCGATCTGATTTAAATGGCAAGCTGCGATCGCGTCCAGTTCCACACCTTCTGGGCAATTTGACAATTTTTTCAATGCCTCGATGAGGTGGGGACGCTCTCGGATAAAAGCCGACATCTCTTGTAAATGCCGGCGATAAATTTGCCCCTGCAACTGTCCGTCCGCCAAGAATTGACCCGAGGTCAAATTTGACCGACAAATATGATAGAGTGCGAGGCGCAATAAATAGGGTTTTCCCCCCGTCAAATTTTGCAGTTCCGACACCTCATTTTCGCTCCAGTTACTCAAGCCGTGACGGCTTATAAGTTCTTCAATTTGTCGCAAAGTAAAGGGGGGTAGTTCGACCGCCAGACCGACATTGAACGGAGATTGATGGATATCTAAATCCATGTCCATTTCCGCCGATTGCACGAGGATTAAGTGGAGTTTCTCGAAACTTTCTGATTGTCGGGTTTGTTCAGACCAAGAACGCAGCAGTGGCAGAAAATCTTGGGCGATCGCGGGATATTCAAACACCCGATCTACCCAATTTAAAACGACCACGATCGGGCGATCGCTCTCTTCCAAAATATAGTCTTCCAAATAAGTATTGCTGCTGACTTTTGCGCCGATATCTTCATCCCAATCTTCATCCACCAGGCAAGGGATGTTCAACCCGTCGGTGATTTGGGTACAAAACCACTTTAAGAAAGTATCCAGATCGGCATAAATTTCTCCCCCCGCATCTTGAAACGCGATCGTGACAGTTTTGTAACCGCAGCTTTTAGCCCGTTCTATAATTCTCAGCAGTAAAGAATGTTTCCCCATCTTGTGAGGTGCTTTAATTCGGATCAGGCTGCCCGGTTTTTCAATTTCCGAGAGTGCACATTGTTCGATCGCACCCCGTTCAATATAAAAAGGAGAGTTGAGGGGAACCGGAGCTTCGGGACATTCTAAATTCATGTCAATCGATCTGGCACAATATTTCCCATCCCATATTTTACATGAATCTCAAAAGATTGAAGCAACGATCGCGCCCAAAAAAGGGGATCGGCATCACCAATCCCCGCAGTGAGACGATTTGAACCCACATCCTCAAAATCTTTCTGCAATCCTCTTTAGAGGATTTGTGCTATTAGCTCGGGAATTCATTCCCGAGCGGTGTGGGGTTATTTACCCTTCTGTTGATTTTTCGCCTGTTCCAACGCGATTTCCTTCATCGCCTGGAACGAATTAGAATTCGACGTCCCTTCGATCGCCTTCACCGCCAAATCTTGAACCTGTTTCAACGCACCATCGAGTTGTTTCGAGATATTTTGAATGCGAAGATCTTGACTTTGAATGGTTTCACTGAGTCCCTTAACCCGCAATTCGTAGAACTGTTTTTGACCCTCGACTTCCTTCGCGAACAGGTCGGCCTTGACTTTAGCTTGGTAATTGCCAATATTCCGCCCCATTTCCTTGCCTTTCTTGACGGTATCTTCCAAGTTCTGCTCGAATTGGGCGACTTTTGCGGTCACTTCCAAATGTTCGGTTTCCCGTTCCGCGATCGCCTTTTCCCGTTCGGCCCACTGCCGCTCCCGTTCCTGCTTGAATTCCGCCAACTGTTTGTACAGTTCGGCTTTATTTTGTTCGTACTCTTCTTGGTCGATCTCTCGCTGGAGGTTCAGGTTATATTTGTAGGTTTCCTCGTCGCGATCGCGGGTTTTTTGATAATTCTCATTTCGTTCTCGGACGGCCCGTTGGTGTTCCTCCTGTTCCTTTTTCCAGGCGGCTTGCCGTTCCTGCCATTCCTGTTCTAACGCATCCCGGCGATCGGTCAATTCTTCCTCGAAGGTTTTGGAATTCTCCTCATATTGTTGAATCAAAACCTCCAACGTATCATCTTCAATCTCTTCGATACCGTGAAGATCCTGCAACTGCTGTCGAGATTCGGCGACCAAATTTTGCAATTCTTCCAAACGACTCGCTTCCGAAGTCAACTGCTCGGAAATTTCGCCGATCACCCCCCCGAAACTCGACTGAAACATCGTCAAACTTTCCAGCGTCGCTTCCAGTTTGGATTGGTTTGATTTCTGAGGTTTTTTGATGACGGTTTGAGTTGCCGTCGCGGCTACATTGCCGTTGGCAGCGGATTTTGGAAGTTGCGATTGCAAGCTGGACTTCTCTTTTTGAAGTTCCTGATACGCTTCGAGAATTTCTGCTTTGGTGTTGCGATCGCTGATTTTTTTTGCCATGATTCATCTCCTTTTAATGCGGTTTAATCTTCATCAATTTTATTTCTGATTTGAACTGCTGGAAAAGGCTCGCATCGCCAATTCTTGCGCCTGTTTCAGCGTTCCTTGCAATTGTGCGGACAAGTCGGCGATCTGTTCGTTCTGTCGCTGGATAGTTTGTTCCAAAGATTCCACCTGCAATTCGTAACCTTGCTTTGTGGATTCCCACTCTTTCGTAAACAGATCCGCCTTCACTTTCGCTTCTCGCGTCGCTTCCTGGATCGCGTCTTCTTTCGCTTTGTTGAACGCCTGTTTCAACTCTTCTTCAAATCCTGCAACCCGCTGGCGATCGCGCTCAAATTGCGCCTGTTCCGCATCCAAAACGTTTTCCCGGTCTTGCCAATCCTTCTCTTTCTCCTGCGTTAAATCCCGAATTTCTCGCTCTAGACGGCGCTTTTCTTCCTCATATTCGTCCATCTCAATTTGGCGCGATCGCTGCAAGTGATAATTATAATCCTCTTCTTCCTCCCGGCGAATTTTAGCCGTCTTTTCGCTCTCTTCCTGAACCAAAACGTCAAATTCCTGCTGCTCTTTTTCCCAATCTTTTCGTCGCGTGGCGATATCTTTTTCTAACGTTTCTTGGCGACGGTTGGCATTTTGTTCGAGCAGGTTCAGCTTTTCCCGGTGTTCCTGCGTCAAAATATGCAAGACATCGGCAACGACGCGAATTTTCTCGAGTTCCTGCGACTGTTGGGATGCGATCGCGATCCCTCGCCGAATTTTCTCCAACTTCTCGGATTCGGCTTCCAACTTTTGGGACAGTTCCGCGACGATGCCACTGAAGTCGAGCTGCAAATCCGCCAACCCCTTGACGATGCTATCGACGGTGTATGTGGCAGCCTGTTCGAGCACCTGCTTTCGCTTTTCCCGCTCCGACTCCTCCTCCTTCGTGGCGACTTTAGAGGCGACATTTTGGCGATCGCGGATAATTTGCTGAAAGCTAGAAATGATTTGCGATTTGGTTTCCGGCGTAGGTAACTGTGCCATCTATTTTACTCCGATAATATGATTAAAATGAACTCGTCGGACTCGGTTCGGATTTTAACCGTCGCTTGGCTCCAAAAACCTCCGTATTTTTCCCAGACTTCGCTCCGAAATTGTTGCCTCGCTATCCGAATAATCGGTATTTTCTCGGATCAGCACGTTGAGGATCGTCTGGCAATTCTGACAGCGATTGCCTTCCCAGCAGTAGCACCCCTCAACCAACCCAATCAGCAGCGACTTCAGGCGTTTATTTTGTTCCAAAATTGCCCGGTAATCTGTCCGAATGGATTTTACCACCAAACTCATGTGTTGAAAATCAGCACAAATACCGTCCAAACTTTCGAGGGAATGATCTCGCAGGCGATCGCTCAAATCGAAATTTTCTAGCAATTGACGTTCCCACGGATCTTGCCGAGTCAATCTGACAACATTTTTCATCATTTTAGTTCCATTGGTTTTGCAGATTTAAAGGGGGAAAATCCCGAGGAAAATAGAGCGGAAGATCCACCATGATCCCCCTTCAAAGGGGGGACTTTGACTCCTCTGCCCCCCTTATAAAGGATCGATTAAGACGCTTCCACCGGAACGTTTTCATCGGCAGATGGCGGCAAGATCATGTCATTTTCTCCATTCAGCAAAAAGTCATTTTCGCCGTTTTCTTTAGAATGAGCTGCCATCAAACAAGCCACTTCGTGGGGTGACAGATTATCCAAACAGATCATTTGTCGGGTGCCCTCCAAATCAATCATTCGGGACAAATTAGACGAATCCGCCAAAATCGCCGCCGCCTGTTCCAACATTGTCCAATCCGTCCGCTCCACCCAAGACCATTTCAAGCTATAATAATTGATCGGTTTGAGAACCCCGGTTTCGTCCGGTTTCTGACCCGAGTGGCGGACAAATTCGGGGACGAAAATTCCCGTCGCCGGCTCGACTCCCCGGGCTTGAACCGAGGCGACCAAGCGGTTGAAATCGCTCAGGGTACGGCTTTTGATGTACGTTACCAACACCACCCCCTGGGGCAGTTCTCCGGATTCGGCGACGAACCAAATTTGACCCCACAACGTATTTTGAGTTTGCCCCAAATTGCCGAAAAATTTGCTAAACTTGACGATAGTCATCGAACATTTGGAGCCGTATTCTTCATCTCCGATCGCCCACTTGCCGGACTGGCAATTATTGCGGACAGAGATCGGCATTTCGGGGACGAGAATGGCTTCTTTTTGCTTCGCGCCAAAAACGGAAAATGCGGGTTTTTCTGCTGTTTTATTCATGTCAGTTCTGGTTGATTTCCAAGAGTTTTCAATTAGCGAATGACGGAAACTCGTCTTTGAGGTTCTGAATAGGTCGATAACGCTTTCTGTCGGGTTTGAAAACCCTTCAAAGTCGCGATCAAACTCTCCAGCATCTCCGTGTGAGCCGCCGTAAAGTGAATACTGAAACCTTCCCCATCCCGCGCACAACCGGGACACACCAACGAAACCGAACCCTGTTCTTCGTGGGTGGCAATATAAAGCCAGTCGCTATCGTCGAGCTTGTAATGGGTATCCGTCCAAGTTCTGAGCATGGGGATCTGTCCTCCTGTACCTTCCAAGATCGCGCCCGGGAGAGGGATACTCCACATTTAGCGTGCAATTTGGGTCAAGTGACGGGCAAAACCGCTATCTGTGGAGTCCCATATGTTGAACTTTTATTCAACTATCCCCATTCTAGCGGCTGTTGATTCTATCGTCAAGGTCTGGGTTGAAATTTTCTTCAAACCGGCTTATGATGGGCAACAGGAGGACAATGCCGTGGATGAAACACAAACATTTGGGAAGCTAATCCGTCAGGCTCGCAAAGAGCAGGGCTACTCGCAGCGGCAACTGGCTGCGCTGCTGGAGGTGGACTTCACCTACCTCTCCAAGCTGGAGAACGATCGCGCCGACTATCCCCCGAAAGAGGACGTCATCCGGGGCTTGGCGCGAAATTTAGGGATCGACGAAGAAGAGTTAATCTTCCTCGCCGGCCGCATCCCCCAGCATTACGAGAACTTTCTCAAACAGAACAACCGGGAATTGACAGCCCTATTCCGGCGGCTCCAGGAAAACCCCAACTTTGCCAAACAGGTGTTTGACGCAGCCAAGGGAGGAGATCAGTGAGCATCCTGAAGCCTTACCGCTTCTACCCCCGCGAGTCCATCGAACGGCGGGCGAATCAGATTCTCGAGCGAATGCAGGCCACCCCCAACTTTGCGCCGGAGTGGCCCTTCGAGGCGAGTCTGGCGGCCGACTTCTTAGATCTGGGGGTGGTGTGGGACTACATCCCGCCGGACTCAGAAGGTGCGATCGCCGCCCGCATCTTGCCGGCTCAACGGCAGATCGAGATCAACGAAGAGATCCTGGAAAAGCCGCAGGGGTTCATCGAATCCACCATCGCCCACGAGATCGGCCACTGGGTTCTCCACATCAACCACGACGAAGTTGACGGAATCTCTCGCCAGTTGGAACTAGATCTCGGAGTTGGGGATGCCGTCCCCCCCGCTTCCGAGGAACCCTTCGTCTGCCGGGGTACCGCCGGTTATTCTCAAATTGCCTCCATCGAATGGCAGGCCCAATATTTCGCCAGTTGCCTGCTGATGCCGCGCTATATTTTAGAGGAGAAACGAGCCGGACGAGATTTGACCAAGTGGTCGCACCTTTATAAAATCCGAGACGAATTGGGGGTGAGCATCTCCAATTTGACCAACCGCCTCCAGGAATTCGGCTGGATCAAAATCCCCAAAGGTCAGCGGCAAATTTACCCGGGCCAAGCCGCCCTCGACGGCCAACAGCGCCTGTTCGGGTAATCATATAAAATCCGATTAAATCTTCCCCATTCCCCATTCCCCATTCCCCATTCCCCATTCCCCATTCCCCATTCCCCATTCCCCATTCCCCATTCCCCATTCCCCATTCCCC
>JBNGCR010000082.1:19165-22070 GCA_050045915.1 Limnospira sp. | reverse complement strand
TCATCGGGAGTTTCTCCAACTACCAGCTCGGGGGAATTGGAATTTTTGAGGATATTATTACTGAGGAACCTAGAGAATTTTGAATCCAACTGATCTTGTTGTACTGCGAAGCTTCCAGTGTCGTCATGAAATCCTTTGGAAAGGTTCATGATAGGTTCTGTACCGAAGACAAAACTTTCGGCAGTGATGCGATCGCTCGCAATGTTTAAAAGCGTTACCAGGGGTAAATCATCTACGCTAACGACAGTATCTGTCTCAACCTGAGTGACGGTCAGACGCTCGAACGAGAGGGTCGAATCGGGAACGATAATGACATCAATTCCGACCTCCAAATCGGCGATCGCACTGGGATTAATTGCGAAATTACCATAATTGACCATCCAAAATTGATCGGAACCCTGACCCCCCGTCAGGGTATTCTCTCCGTCCGGTCCGGGGAAGAGTTGGTCGTCACCGAGATCTCCAAAAAGTTGACTCTGACGACCGCCGATCAAAATATCATCGTTTTTTCCGCCGAAGAGTTGATTGTTGGTTCCCGCCGAACCATCAAGGCGATCGTCTCCTATTCCTCCCAATAGTTGTTCGTTAGCGGTGGCGAGTAGAACATCATTTCCCTCTAAACCATAGATGAGAAAATCGCCATATCCTGCACCATTTATGGTGTCGCTTCCGGGAGTTCCCAGTATATCAGTGGCGGTAATATCTTCAATCCCGGTCTTGATGTTTGTGTCAGATTCGATGGCGTTATTTTGCGGATTCAATAAGTCAAAATTTTGGTAAATTTCGATGTCAATTAAGGTCATTTGTGAATAGATGCAGTTTGAGAAAGGACGACAAATTGAGCGATTTCGTATCGACGTTAAACGCCGAAAAATTAATCAAAAACCCTGACATAAGAAACAACGAAAAATCAGATTGAAAGTTTTTCGCTTTGCTGTTGTTTAGACCCTACATATAAGAATTGCATCATCCCGATCCGAATTCAAGACCCCACTGTAAAAATTTTGTAAAAATTGTGAAGAAAATGTAAAGATAGAATTTTTCGTAAAAATATAATTTCGGTAATGTGAGTATCAAGTCCCCACTGTAAGGGAGTTTTGGGGTTTTAAAGATATAAATTAATTTAAAAATTTCCGATCTCAAAAATCACGGGAAATGAGATTGATAACATCATGAATCTTGGATGTTATACCATTGAAAGTCAAGAAAATGCTGTTGGCGATTAATAAAGCCTACAGCAGTTTGAACTTAGAAGCCCTGAAGCAAAAAGTTGAAGAAACCTACGGTGAAACGGTTGCGGGGATGTTTCCCCTCTCGGAAGAAATCGTAAAAGCTGTCGCCGACTACATTCCCGAATTGGCACTGGCAAAACCGGAGTGGTTTGGTGTCTGCGTTGTAACCGCTGGCGGACAGGTTTTTGAAGTCGGAAATTGTGACCAGTTATTTACGATTCAGTCGATTTCTAAAGCCTTCGTCTTCGGTCTAGCTCTCGAAGATCGCGGGCGGGAATATGTCAACAGTAAAGTGAGCGTGGAGCCGACGGGGGAGGCGTTCAACGCGATCGTATTGGACGAGGAAACCAACCGCCCCTACAACCCAATGGTGAATGCCGGTGCGATCGCCACTGCGGATTTAATCAAAGGGGAAAATGGGACGGAACGGCTGAAGCGAGTCTTGGAAATGTTCAAGCGGTACACCGGCCGCGATCACGATATCAACGTCCCCGTCTTTTTGTCAGAAAAAGCCACCGGAAATCGCAACCGGGCGATGGCTTATTTGATGCTCAATTTCGGCATGGTCGGCGACCAGATCGACGAAACGTTAGCGGCAAATTCAAGAACTTAAAATTGAAATCGACCAGCAGAAGCGGGAAAAAGATGTTGCCGAAATTACGGAAAGTGATTATTTCAAAGAACTCCAGATGGCGGCAGAAAGCCTCAAATTTGACGAGGATGACTGGTCGGTATAGCAGCTCGTCTGTTTACAGTTTCCTTCCGATGAAAAGGGAATTTTCCATCCCTACACCCTACACCCCTCGATGGGGTGCAGCTTTGAGGTCGCCGTCTACCCCCTCCGGGGGAACGACCCCCACGCCGGCGGAGTGGGTGCGGTGTTCGAGGCGGGGACGATGGCTGGTTTTGACGAGATCGTGATGCCCGAGGGCCGGGTGGATTTCGCCGGGAACCATTGCCCCAAATTTGAAACCCGCCGGATTCACGGGCCGATCGCATCGGGGTTCAACGTCGCCCTCCGCGTCCATCAGGGGCGATCGGTGCGGAGGGCTGGTGATCTGCGACACACCGATCGCCACCATGCGATCGCAACTGTACTCTAACCTGCCTCACCCAATTTCATCCGTAATTTCACCGAGTCGCCTGATCGCGATCGCTTCCTTTTCCCGCCACATCCGGGATGATGACAACAGACACCTATTCGGAGCAAACATTTACGCTCACCTCTCGTAGCATCTCTCCTGGATTGATCTAAACCTTCAGGAACATTTTAAATTGATAGCAAATCGGGGGTTGGCAAAAGTCCACTTTATCCCAAAAATCCGATGCAAAAAAGCGTCGATTTTGGGATGGACTCGATTCAACTTTCCGTGATAAAAGAACACGGTTGAATTGACTTGGCAGCTCGCAAGGGCTGTTTTTTTTTGAACGATCAATGAGGTCGATCAAATTGGCGATCGCCCCCCGGATTAACACGATTTCCGCCGGCGCCCTTCCGTATCGGCGGTACACAGGGGCGCCAGAACCGTTTCCGGAGTGATCTCGCAGGGTTCGTTGTCAATGGTTTCGCCCTGTCCGCAAGCCCGTTCCGCCGCCAACAGCAGGCGATCGCGACTCACCCCTTCGAGTCCGATATCCGCCAAAGTGGTGGGGAGTCCCACCGACTCGTAGAA
>JBNGCR010000082.1:0-19065 GCA_050045915.1 Limnospira sp. | reverse complement strand
ACCGGATGTCGCGGGAAAGTCGCCACTTGATAAAACATCACCGCCACCCAATAGGCCAGACCGGTCGTCCACCCGGCGGCGAATAGGGTCCAACCCAAATTCGTCTCTCGGTAAACCGCATCAAGACGATCGCTTTTCCCGCCCGCAATAAAAACGCTTTCAGCCGATCCCAAGTTCGCAACAACACCCCTTTAAATTGGGGGAGATGGTAGGGCGGCAGTTCCATAATTAAAGATGACGACTTTCCTCCTCGGTGGTCGGAAACTTGGGCAGGGCATCGTCTCGATATTCGAGCAGTTTGACCGCCGTCCAGCGGGGATCGACGTCGGCATCGCAACGGTATTCGATGACCCAGGGGATTAACCGGGCGATCGCCTCTTCGACAACGGCGGGGTAGGGGAAAAGTTTTTGGATGGAACTTCCCTCCCCCCAACTCGACATCTCTTCGAGAAAGTTTTTCGATTCGCTGATGGCAAATACCCCCCCGTCGAGATGGGGAAATAACTGCTCCATATACAGGGAAACGATCGCGTAAGCTTGTTCCCGGGTGTAGCAAGCCTGGAGGCGATCGCTCATTTCGTTGAGCAGGCGAATCTCTTTTAGAGTCCGTTGCAGTTGCGAGTTGATCTGTTGCAGTCGTTCGTTGCTTTCTTGAAGTTCTCCGGTGCATCGTTTCTTCCAGCGCACTATCGAGGTTGTCCGAATATTCGTGGAGCAAATTTTGGAGCTTTTCTCTCTCCCACTGCCAAAGGACGGTGCCCGCAAAAATTGACAGGCAGATGCCACCGACGGCTACTATTTTTGTCGAAGAATTTCGATAGGCTGCAAATTTTGGGCGGTGGAAAAAATGACGGTTTGGCATGGGTGGGTATTGGCGGTATCGATCAATGGTCGGCTATAAAAATAGCATTTTTTGGATGTTAACCAAACAGCGGTCAATGTTGACTTTCCCGGAAGGGCGAAAACGGCAGTTGAGATGCCCCGAATATTGATCCTCAGTTTCGCTTTATTATTCATCATTGATTTTTTCGAGATCTAGGCTAGAAATAATAAATTCTTCTGCCACTTTTGGAGTCATGGGTTTGCCGAATAAAAAGCCTTGTCCGCATTCGCAATCTAACTGCTGAAGTTTCTGTAACTGGGCGGTTGTTTCTATGCCTTCTGCGACCAGCTCCAAACCCAAATTATGACCCAAAGCGACGATGGCTTTCACGATTTCCTCAGTGGGTTTGTCTCGGCCGAGCAGTCGAACAAAAGAGCGGTCAAGTTTTAAAATATCTACGGGAAGAAAGTGCAAATAATTTAAGCAAGAATAACCCGTACCAAAATCATCGATGCTCAATTTTATCCCCCTTTTTTTGAGTCGGTGCAAAATAGCGATCGCTCCCTCTCCATCCAGAAAACTACTCTCCGTAATTTCCAGATGCAAACACCTCGCATCCACCCCGGTTTCCCAGAGAATGCGATCGATTTTTTCCGGCAAGTCCGCCTGCAAAAATTGTTGTGCAGAAAAATTGACCGCCACGGCGATGTTTGAATTTTTTTCCCATCTTTCAATCGTTTGGAAGCCAAACTTGTCTTGCCAAATTCGCAGTTGCCAGCAAGCTTGACGCAATAGAAGGCTGCATATCGAGGGATCATTCTCTCATCCACTGGCCCGTAAATGATGGAATTCTCCATCCAATATCCGCCGCCATCCTGGGCGCAGTTTTTGAGTTGAACGTTCCAAACTTGACCCGCTTTAATAAAGCTCGAAATTTTGGGTTGACGCTGCCAATTTTTCATGGGTTTTATGACTCCGTTTGTTGACCGTTCTCGAGTGGCGTTATCATCCCTGACGTTTAAATAAAAATAAGCCGTCTTGTCAGCCGGTTTTTTGTGCGACTGAAATGGTTTATCAGATGTTTTTTGACGACCTCCAATTTTCAAAAATTTAAGCCACGGCTACCCCGATCGAATTCGGTTTTTTTTCTCTGTAAACTTGTCGGATGGGGAGGTTGATTTTAAACTCAGTTCCCCGGCCCACTTCCGACCGACAGCGAATCGTGCCGCCGTGTCCTTCGACCACAATTTTGTAGGCGATCGACATTCCCAAACCTGTGCCTTTACCCACGGGTTTTGTCGTAAAAAATGGGTCGAAAATTTTCTGTTGAATCTCGGCGGGAATCCCCGGGCCGTTGTCCGCAATCGTCACCGTTACATCATCGGATGGAACCGAGGGACTGTCGGAGGCGGAGCCCAAAGATGTCTTGATAACAATCCGACTGGGATCGGCTTTTTTATCCTCGGTGGATCGTTTTTTGTCGTGGCTTTCTATGGCATCTATTGCGTTGGCAACGATATTCATAAAAACCTGATTCAGTTGGCCGGCATTGCATTCGACCGAAGGCAACTCCCCGTATTCTTTGACAATTTGAATGCCGCAACTACCCGATTTGGCTTGAAAACGATTGTTTAAAATTAACAAGGTACTCTCGATTCCTTCGTGCAAGTTGACCGCCTGCATTTCGGCCCGATCCAGACGAGAAAAATTTCGCATCGAGAGGACGATTCGGGAGATGCGATCGACTCCGAATTGCATCTAATTTAATATTTTTGGCAAATCTTCAACCAGGAAATCTAAATCAATTTCCGAACTAAATTCCTCGACTTCAGGATGGGGATTGGGATAATTGTTTCGATAAATTTTGATCAGGTTTAGCAAATCTTGAATGTATTCCTTTGTACAGGAAATATTGCCGGAAATAAAGTTGACTGGATTGTTGATTTCGTGGGCGATACCCGCCACCATTTGACCGAGGCTCGACATTTTTTCGCTGTGAACCAGCATCCCTTGAGTTTCCTGCAATTCTTCTAGGGCTTTTTGCAGTTGTCGGGCCTTGATTGTCCGTTCTTCCGCCAATTCTTCCACCTGTTGAGTGTAGCGCCCCGACGCCAGCAGATAGGTGGCCAGCAGACTCGTTAAAATTAAACCGCCGAGGAACGTTCCCCAGCTTTGCCAATATTTGTAAGGGGCCAGATATGCCGGCGTTGGCAGTAATAAGAAAAACCACTGCCGATCGCCGCCCACCGATAGCGTCCGCTTGCAAGGTTTCCCCGTCGTCTGAGTTTGTCTGAGTTGGCGAAAAACCCGACCGGTCGAAGAACTCGAAGCAACGCCGAATTCCGGACAAAGCCATCCCCTTCCGGAAAGTTTGGGCGGGTCGAGGCGATCGACAATTAGCCTGTGGATGTTAAATTCGTAAAACGCCAGGGGTTGAAATTTACCATCCGCGCGCTCTCGGTAGATGTAAATATTGAGATCCTCTAGCACTTGCCCCGGTAAAGTCGCCTCCAGCAGTTCTCCCACCGAGACATTACCCCCGCTAAAATCCGGGTTGCGATCGATTTGTTCTTGTAGGGCGCTTCTCAAGTTCTCCGTTCTTTCTTGCAACTCGATGGCGAGGGTTTCTCGTTCTCTCTGCCACACCGCGATCGCCGCTATGGCAGACAGACACAGACCTAAAGCGATCGCCACCTTGGCCGGCGTATTCCCGGAAGCCTTTTTCTCGGGGCTTTTGGAGACAGATCGCCAAAAACTGTCTCTCTTCTCGGACTCTTTTTTCATTTGTTGCTCAGGGTTATTAGAAATAATTGTCAATTATAGCACCCCGATTCAGGCAATTTCACGACTTTAGAATCTTTATTATCAGGAGATTTGAGAATCTTTGCTAGAGAATTTTAGAATTTTTATCAGAATTGTCCGCCGTCGATCACAATCGGCACGATGCCAACAAAATATGAGAATTCTTCTCAAGACTGTAGCACCCCAGCTCGGCCGATTTCCTGGATTTTAGAATCTTTTCAGAATTATCTGCTCTCGATCGAGGTCGGCACGGCACAAACGCAACAAATGGTTTCCGATCGCCATATCGTTTTTAACAAGGCCAGCAAAAATCTAAAATTTCCCAACCCTAATTCTTCCGCATTCCCTTCGAGGCGATCGCCAAAATCAAACCCGTCAGTATGGAGAGCTCAAAATGGGTGTAGGCCGTCGCCACGGTCAAAGAGAGGAGCGCGATCGCACCGACGAGCAAAACTTCAGTCCGCTTCGACATGGGGAACCCCAGATACACCGAACCCCTGAATTATAATAGTGATTTGGCAAGAATTGGGGTGTGGGGTGTGGGGTGTAGGGTGTAGGGTGTAGGGTGTAGGGAAGATCTGTAGGGGCAACCGTCCCCGGTTGCCGTTCCCAATGTCCCCGGTTGCCGGTTCCGACATCCCCATTCCCCATCCCCCATTCCCCATCCCCCATTCCCCATTCCCTATTACCCATTCCCTATTCCCTACCACCCCTCCAATTCATCGTTAATACCCAATCGCAGATGACCACAACCCCCCGCAATTACCACATCACCACCTTCGGCTGTCAGATGAACAAAGCCGACTCCGAACGCATGGCCGGGATTTTGGACGAAATGGGGCTCACCTTCGTCGAAGATCCCAACGACGCCGATATCGTCCTGTACAATACCTGTACCATCCGCGACAATGCCGAACAGAAAGTCTATTCCTACCTGGGACGGCAGGCGAAACGCAAGCAGGAGAATCCCAATTTAATTTTGGCGATCGCCGGCTGCGTCGCCCAGCAGGAGGGAGATAGCCTGATGCGGCGGGTTCCGGAACTGGATCTGGTCATGGGGCCCCAACACGCCAACCGCCTGCGGGACCTGTTAGAACAGGTGCTCGACGGGTCCCAGGTCGTCGCCACCGAACCCATCCACATTGTCGAAGACATCACCAAACCCCGCCGGGACAGCGACGTTACGGCCTGGGTTAACGTGATTTACGGTTGCAACGAACGCTGCACCTACTGCGTCGTCCCCGGCGTGCGGGGAGTCGAACAGTCCCGCACCCCCGAAGCCATCCGGGCGGAAATGGAAGAATTGGGGCGACAGGGTTACAAAGAAGTGACGCTGCTGGGGCAGAATATCGACGCCTACGGGCGAGATCTGCCCGGTTCCACCCCGGACGGGCGTCACAAACACACCCTGACGGATTTGCTGTACTACGTCAACGACGTGCCGGGAATCGATCGCATCCGGTTCGCCACCAGCCACCCCCGCTATTTTACAGAACGGTTAATTCGGGCCTGTGCGGAACTGCCCAAGGTGTGCGAACATTTCCACATCCCGTTTCAGTCCGGGGATAATGATATTTTAAAAGCGATGGCACGCGGCTACACCCACGAAAAATATCGCCGGATTATCGATACCATCCGCAAGTATATTCCCGACGCAGCGATCAGTGGGGACGCGATCGCGGGTTTTCCGGGGGAGACGGAAGAACAGTTTCAAAATACCCTAAAATTAGTCGAAGATATCGGGTTCGACCAGTTGAACACCGCCGCCTATTCTCCCCGTCCGGGAACCCCGGCGGCGGTGTGGGAAAATCAACTTTCCGAAGAGGTGAAAGCCGATCGCCTGCAGCGGTTGAATCGGTTGGTGGCGATCAAGGCGGCGGAGCGATCGGAGCGGTATCGCGATCGCATTGAAGAGGTATTAGTCGAGGATCGCAACCCCAAAGATCCCGCCCAGGTCATGGGGCGAACCCGGGGCAATCGCCTCACCTTTTTTAAAGGGGATTTTGCGGAACTCAAAGGCCGGCTGGTGAAGGTGAAGATCACCGAAGTGCGGGCGTTCAGCCTCACCGGAGAACCCGTCGAATTATACGCGAATGTATGAATTATCCAACCTTGAGAAAACTGGGTTTGTTGGCATTTTTGGGAATCGTGGGCATCGGTGCGATCGCCTGCGAGAACCTGCCTCGAACCGAAACCGAACCCGCCCGAAATGATGCCGTCCCCGTCGCCCCCGCCGGTTCCCCGCCGGCGATCGAGGAGCGGATTTCCCTGCCGCAACCCGACGAGAATCGGCCCCTACCTCAACCGGGAGAAGGCGGCGACTTTTCGCGATCGTCCCATCGAACCTGGGAAGTCGTCGATCCGGACCCCCAGGGTTTGAACTGTCGGATGATCGAAGGGATCGACAGTTACGATGAACTCCTCGCCCGGGATATGGGCGATCAGAATTTCACCTTCGATATCGGTAACTGGCCGGTGGTGGGAACCCTCGAACAAGGGCAGGATTTTCAGATCGAACTCGGGCCAGCCGGATTTGGGGTCATTTACGATACCGAAGAACGGCCCTGGATCTACGTCGAACGCACCGACGAGACAGGGGCACCGAGTAACTGTTTCGTCCGGGCGAACAGCAGTTTCGTGCAGCCCATCCCCACCCCCGGCGGTTCTTTGGGCGATCGGCCCCGACCCCGTCCCCTCCCCGCCACCCCCCAGACGACACTCCCCCAACCCCTGGAAAACGGCAATTTTCCGCGATCGCCCCATACCACTTGGGAAGCCATCGATCCCGACCCCAACGGCTTGAACTGCCGCATGGCGGACATCAGCGAGGAGGAACTCAGCACCCGCAACGTTTCCCTCGACATCCGCAACTGGCCGGTGGTGGCGACTCTGGAACGGGGGCAAGATTTCCAAACCATTCCGGGTCCAGCCGGGTTGGGCATCGTGTTTGATACGCAGGAACAGCCCTGGCTGTATGTCAAAACGACGGATCAAGATGGGGAGACGACGACCTGTTTCGTGCGGGCAAACAGCAGTTTTGTCCAGCCGATCGCGCCCGAATCGATGGAGTAAAATTTCGGGGTGAAAGTTCTCGATTTAGAGCCGGTTCCTTCCCTTTCCGCCGATGAAATGATCCGACAAATGCCCGGACATCGGTTGACGATCAACCCCAGGATCATGCCGAATCGCAATGCTAACCCGGAGAACTTCCCTTCTCTTCATCTCAATTCGGTCAACCGTAACGCGATTGGTAATTTCATCCATTGTGTATTGTGACAAAACGTGATAACAGTAGCTCAAGCGGGTAATATCGCCCGCCAAATTTCGGCGATCGCCGGGACTCTTTTTAGGAAATAATATCAGATCCGGTTTTTTGACCGCAAAACCTTCCCAATCATCTGAATATGATTGGAGCTGGTAGGGGCCCCTGGCTTGCGCCCTCTGGAATTGATTCCCAAGCGGTTTGGATATCCAACCCGTTTGGTTCCGAGCATTCAACCGGATTTGATATAAGGTTCAATGAGGTTCGCCCATTCGGGCATCTCAGATCGGATCGCCGTCGTTTTTTTAACCCTCTGCCCTTTCAATTTCAATCCCAAATATTTACCCCATCTATTATTCGATGATCAAAAAAATTTTCCGCACCGTTTCGACCGGATTTAAAGATGAAAACTTTATGGAATTGATCCACTGGATTGAGAACCTCGTATCCAAAGTTTTATCCCTGGCATTAATCGCCGTCATCTTAGTTTCTCTGATCGATTTGGTGCGGGTTTTGTCGGTGGATTTACTCCACTCGGAACCCATCGGATTTTTCAATCGGACTCTGATTGATCTTTTTGGATTATTTCTCAATATTTTAATTGCATTAGAATTGTTGGAAAATGTCACCGCATATTTAAAAAAACATATCGTCCAAGTTGAATTGGTCGTGGTAACAGCTTTAATTGCAGTGTCGAGAAAAATTATAATTTTTGACCCCAATAAATATGCAAAAATCGATCTGATCGCCCTAGCCGGGGCGAGTCTGGCTTTAGCGATCAGCTACTGGCTGATCAAGACCATGAACGAAGAAATTGCCCGCAAGCAGAAAAAAGAAGAGCTGGCCCTCCGGCAGAAAAAAGCGGAGTTAGCCCGCAGGAAAAAACAACAGGAAGCCTCCCAATCGTCTGCCACCCAAACCGAGCGATCGCAAGACTCGTCCATTGAATAAACCTGACGACGAACCGGCGATCGCACCATCTCCCCCCGCCGACAGATAAGCCGACTCGCCCATCCTCCCTACAATGTCGTTGTTATCAAACCGTTCTCAAATGACGTGGAGGAACCGCCCATGAGTGGCTTACCCGGAAAAGCTGCCTCCTTTTGGATCGCTTCGACCCCAGAAACGAACTATCCCGCCCTCACCCGAGATCTCTCCGTCGATGTCGCCATCGTCGGGGCGGGTCTTGTGGGTATCACCGCCGCCAAATTGCTCAAACAGGCGGGCAAAACCGTCGCCGTCTTGGAGTCCGATCGCATCTCCCGCGACACGTCCGGCCACACCACCGCCAAACTCACCTCCCAGCACCATCTCATCTACGCCGACCTGATCGAAAAAATTGGTGTAGAAGGTGCCCGCCTCTACGGAGAATCCAACCAAGCCGCGGTCGAACAGATGGCCTCCTTCGTCGCCGCAGAACATATCGACTGCGATTTTGAACGGAAAAACGCCCACGTCTACGCCACCACGGCCGGCGATCGCGAAAAAATAGAGGTGGAAGTGGAAGCCGCCCTCAAACTGGGGCTACCCGCCTCCTTCGTGACGGAAGCCAACCTCCCCTTCCCCATCACCGGCGCCGTCCGATTTGACAATCAGGCCCAATTCCACCCCCGCAAATACATCCTGCACCTGGCGAAAACCATCCACGGGGATGGCAGCGTCATCTGCGAGAAGACCCGGGTCATGACCGTCGAAGAAGAACAGCCCTGCCGCGTCATCACCAAAAACGGCCCCACCGTCACCGCCACGGATGTCATCGTCGCCACCAATCTGCCGATCCTCGACCAGGGCCTCTATTTCGCCAAATCCTATCCCAAACGCTCCTACCTGATCGGCGCCCGCATCGATGCGGACAAAGATCCCGGGGGGATGTTCATCGGGGCGGGCGAGATCACCCAATCCATCCGCACCACCCCCCACCCCGAAGGCGGTCTGCTGGTGTTGGTCGGCGGAGAGGGACACAAAGTCGGGGAAGCCTCCGACACCGAAGACCGCTACCGGCGCCTCGACGAATTCATGCGAAGCCAGTTCGGCATCTCCACCGAATACCGCTGGTCCACCCAGGACATGGTGTCCTTCGATCGCCTCCCCTACATCGGCCGGCTGACCCCCGCCAACCATCACATCTACGTCGCCACCGCTTTCAGCCTCTGGGGCATGAGCAAATCCACCCTCTCGGCGATGATCCTCTCCGACCTGATTTTGGGGGTCAAAAATCCCTGGGCCGACCTCTACGATTCCCTGCGACCCACCCCCTTCATCAGCCAAGAATCCATCAAAGAAAATTTGGACGTGGGGATGCGTTGGATCGGCGATCGCTTCAAAGGCCTGTTCAAATCCCCCGACGATCTCTCCCCCGGCAAAGCCGAATTGATGACCGTCAACGGCAACAAGATCGCCGCCTACTGCGACGAAGCCGGACACCTGCACCAAGTCTCCGCCGTCTGCCCCCACCTAGCCTGCATCGTCGCCTGGAACCCCGCCGAGAAGAGTTGGGACTGTCCCTGCCACGGTTCCCGCTTCGACGTTGACGGCCAACTGCTCCGGGGACCGGCGGTCAAAGATCTGCACCGGGAAAATTAATAATTAACAATTAATAATTATTAATTCCCGATTCCCGACTCCCGACTCCCGACTCCCTAATTGCCAAAATCTCGGGGGCCCGTGTAACCGCTGAGGTCGGCCAACTCTTGTAATGGGATGACACCGGAATACATTTGGCCGTCGATTTCCCACGTCGGATAGGCCCGAACTCCTTTTGACCGGCACAGGTCCGGCTGCGGATCTTGACCCGCCGCGTCGCATTCGACGTAGGGGATGGCGGCGGCGGCTTGGCGTCCGAACCATTCTTTTTGGGTTTGGCAGGCGGCGCACCAGAACGCCCCGTACATGAAGGCATCCACATCGCTCAGGTGTTCGGCGAGGGCGATATTGGAGGGGTTGGAAGTGGTGGCGATATTGTAAGTTCCTTGCCCCCCTCCCTGGGAGGGGTTGTTGAGGGGGGCGTAAACCGCCAACGTGCCGATGAGCGTCGCCATCGCCACGATGACACCGACAAAAACCAGTTGCCCGATATCGTCCCAGTCGCGGCCCACAATCGCCAACACCAGCAAACTCAGCGAAGCGATCGCGGAGGCGATACAGTAGACGCACAACGCCCGAATCTCGAAGGCCATGATATACATCAAATAGCCGCTGAAAATTGCCATCGACGCCGACCCGACGAACATCAGCAGCCAGGTCCAGTTTTCCAGCTTCGTCCGCAACCCTTTCTCGGTTTCCGCATTGACGAACAGGGGCGCCACCGCCATGACGATCATGTAGGCGTATGCCAAAAAGCCGAACAGGGCCAGCGGCAGGCCGAACACTTCCGCGTAGGGGCTTTCAAGCACTTTGTCGCAGCCCTCCACGGGACAGGGCGCTGCCCCCCCCGCCAGTTTCGTCGCCGCCAGGTAGGCGGTAATTGCCGCGCCGAAGGCTCCGATCCCGGCGATGATGAAACGGGACTTTTGCTGAATCCAGGGGGTCGAACGTTGGCGAATCATCGATGATTATCTCCTGTCGGTCGGGATTGTAATAATACGCTTCGGCAAAGGGCGGTAACCAATCCCCGCGAAGACAGCGACGGGGCTTTCTAGCCCTAACCTGTTACTCTGTGAATGTAGGCGACTAAAGTCGCCGTTCGTTTTTCCTCCCTGCTCTAAAGAGACAGAGCTTCCAAACGTATCGGAGATTTTACGTGATATCCGGGTTCACCAAAATATAGCAATTTTCCATTGGATTGAGATTCATTTCCCATGTCCGATGTCCTCAGACATTCGATTCGGTCTTATTGCCGGCGATCGCCCCGGCTGTACCGGCGATCCGAACCGCCGAGGTTCAGGTAGGGGTCGGGATCTTCGGCGACCCATCCCAAATCCGAATTGTAGCGAATTTCAAAATGCAGGTGGGGGCGATCGCTGTCCGGTCTGCCACTCTGTCCGACGGCCCCCAGACGATCTCCCGAAGCCAAACGCTGGCCGGCCCGCACGGCCATCTCCGAAAGGTGGGCGTAGCGAGTTTGTTTGCCCTGGGCGTGGTTGACCACCACCACGTTGCCGTAGCCCTCCCGAAACCCAGCGAAGGCCACCACCCCCTCGGCCACGGACAAAACCGGCGTGCCCACCGTCGCAGCCAAATCGATGCCCCCGTGAAAGACGACCTGTCCCGTGCCGGGGTGCAACTGCCACCCGTAGCGAAATTCCACCTCGGCCGCGATCGGCAGCGGAGAACCGGATAACAGCGCAGGGGCAGGCGTCGCGGTTCCCCCAGGCGTCCAGTTCACCCCCGGGACGAACACCACGTCGGGGTTCCGCTGACAGCCGTTCACCTCGAAAATCAAGTCAGCCCGCGCCCGGTAAGTGCGGGCGACCTCCTGCCACGTTTGTCCGGGCCGCACCTCGACGCGAATTCCGTTGTAGGGGGGGACGACAATTTCTTCTCCCACAGGGGCATTGCCGCCCCGCAAGCTGGGGTTCATCCCCATCAGCGTCGCCGGGATCAGGTCGTATTGTCGGGCGATACTCTCGAGGGTTTCCCCCGGGGCGATGCGGTGGCGGCGGAGGCGGGAGAGTACCGGGACCGGACAGACCGCCTCGGCTTCCCGGGAAAAGATATCTGCCGTCACCGGGGGTGCGATCGGCTGTGCCACTGCGCTTGGCGCGATCGCGAACCCGAACAGACTCGATATCACCGTCGATACCCAAACCGGCCAGCAGTTTGAGAGCGAGAGCAGTCGAAAGATCATAGAGCAGGGGTTAATTGATAATTGATAATTGATAATTGATAATTAATAATTGATAATTGTCAATTTTTCCCGACATCCCCACTCCGGACGGAACTCGTGAGAATCGAAAGTTGCCGAACCGGCAGGGTTGACCCGGAGCGTCTCCAATCAGTTGGTGCGGGGGGAACGCAATTCCGCGAACATCGTCTCCATATCATATCAAATTCTTCCGGTTAGATGCCGTCGTCCCCTCGGGATGGCTTTGAAACATCCGCTTTCAGCTTTCGGTTAACCGCCCGCGACGGACTTTGTTCAAATTGATCGAAATTTCATCAGAGGTTGAAGATTTTGGGATTAGAGGGGATATTAGTAAATAGAGAATGGCTTGATGTCATGCTTATTGCATCCCCGCGACTTCGGGCGCGACTCCCAATTTCTGCGAGAGAGTCGGGTTTCGATAATCGGCGCGGGGAATCAGTGTGAAGCCCTCGGCTCAATTCAATCTCTATCGGAACAGCGATCGCCACTCGGTTTGGGATCGTGGCTTTCTCCACAACGATTTCCCTCGGCAGTGGATGACTGGTGGCTCCGGTGGATGTTTTAGCAGAGACGATCAATCAGGTCGGAACAAAGAGATGGACTTATCTTTCAAACAGTTGACCGTATATTTGGCTTTACTTTCGATCGGGGGCGGTACGGGGTGGCTCGGCTCTCGTCATTGGCACAGCAATTATCAAGCGTCTAACTCTCCAGCCGTTCCGGTTGTCCGGCCAGTTCCCTCCGAGACGCAACTTCCGATACCGGAAAGTCGCGTCGTCGAGCGGAGCAGCTCCAATTTCATCGCCGAAGCTGTGGAACAGGTGGGGCCGTCGGTGATCCGCATCGACGCGGCCCGCAGAGTGACCAAAAACGTGCCGGATGCCCTGAACAATCCTCTGTTAAAGCGATTTTTCGGCGATCGCGTCCCCCCCGAACACGAACGGCTGCAGCGGGGAACCGGTTCGGGATTCATCATCAGTTCCGACGGCCGTCTGATCACCAACGCCCACGTCGTGGACGGGGCGGACGTGGTGCGGGTGACGCTCAAGGACGGCAGGATATTCGAGGGCTGGGTCAAGGGCGTGGACGATCTCACCGATATCGCGGTGGTCAAAATTGAGACGCGGGACCTGCCCACGGCGCCCGTCGGCTCGTCCGATCGCATCGTTCCCGGCCAGTGGGCGATCGCCATCGGCAACCCCCTCGGCTTGGATAATACTGTCACCGTCGGCATCATCAGCGCCACGGGGCGATCGAGTTCCCAGGTCGGCATCCCCGATAAGCGGGTGCGCTTCATCCAGACGGACGCGGCCATCAACCCCGGCAACTCCGGCGGACCCCTGTTGAACGATCGCGGCCAGGTGATCGGCGTCAACACCGCCATCCGGGCGAACGCCCAGGGGTTGGGATTTGCCATTCCCATCGAAACGGCCCTGCGGATCGCCGACCAGCTATTTGAAAAAGGAAAAGCGGATCACCCTTACCTCGGTGTCAAAATGGTGGAACTCAACGCTACCCTCAAAGAGGAGATGAGCCAGCAACTCGATCTGAAGTTGACGGAAAATCGGGGGGTGCTGGTGGTGCGGGTCGTGGAAGACTCCCCCGCCGCGATCGCGGGTATCGTCAAAGGGGATATCATCCAGAAGGTCGGGGGCATCACCGTCAACACCCCGACTCAAGTTCAAGAACAGATGGAACTGATCGCGGTCGGTGAAGAGTTGGAAGTGGAAATCAACCGTCTCGGAAAAGTTGAGACTCTGAAAGTGAAGGCGGCGACCTTTCCAGCATCGGCCCTGTCGGCGATCGACTAACGGCGGACTAGAAGTCGGATGAACCGGAGTTGGAGCGGGGGGATGCGGTTCCCGAAATGTTTTCTTCCAGATGCATCCGCTGCTCCATCTGCCGCAGGAAGTAGCCCGTCATCATCGCCGACGCCAGCAACCCCGCGAGATTTTCCCGGTTTGTGGTGATTTGGACGTCAAAGTCATCCGAAGGCAAGACCCCCACCAAACCCTGGACATTTCTCGAAATAATTTCTTTGATCTCCGGACTCGCAGATTGAGCGACGTGAGCCAAGACATCTGGGTGCTGGTGTTGTAGGTAGCTCAAAAGCGGGTTCTCGGAGGTTTCCTGGTCATTGGACGGAATGAAGTCGGAGTTAAAAACCATGAGGTGACTCTGAGTGTCTGGTCTGCTATAGTTCCAGTTTAATCGATCGCGCCCGATGGTGAGGGATCTTCTGCGGAATCGGGCCTCAATTGTAGCGAAAGTTGCTGGGGGAGTTGATCGACTTGAAAATATTGGTGGAATTTTTTGCTCACCTGTAGCCAATAAGACCGTCCCTCGGGGGACCGTCGCTTGGTGACGAATCCCAAATGCACGAGTTCCTGGACGTGCTGATAGGCCCCGGACCCGCGCAACTCCACCAAATCCGTTTGGGTGATGCCTCCATTTAAGGCGATCGCGGCTAGGGTTCGCAGCGCCCCCACCCCCAATTCCGGCGGGACCAAAGTGTGGATCAGACCGGCGTAGGCCTCCCGCAGTTGCAGGCTGTAGCCCTGGCGGGTTTCGGTAATTTCCAGGGCGCTGTCCCGGTGGGCGTAGTCGGACATGAGTTGGATCAGGGCATCTTCCGCCTCGCCGCGATCGCACTCCGCCAACTGCACGATCTCCGAAAGGGACAGGGCTTGACCTTTCAGATACAGGATGGCTTCAATTTTGGCAGGCAGGCTGACGGACATGGCGCGATCGGCTAGGGGGCGGGCATGGTAGATTTTAGCGCAATTCCTTTCGCGATCGGGGGTCGGGAGTCGGGAGTCGGGAGTAGACGGCAATAGGCTTTTCTTGCAATAGGAATCAGAAGCCCTGTGCCCCTGGAGCCTCCTGGAGCCCCTGTGCCCCCCACTCCCCCCAGGTGGCGCGATATGTCAGAATAATACGGTTGGATCGGGCGGGGTATCGGTGAAATTTGCTCAATTCCCAGACCGACCCGAAGTATCTTAACCCCCTCAGAGCTTGCTGTTGGGAAATCGCCTTTAACAAAATAAAACTTGACCAATCCACATGATTGAACGCTATACTTTGCCCGAAATGGGCGATCTCTGGACGGAAACTTACAAATTGAAAACCTGGCTGCGGGTGGAAATTGCGGCCTGTGAAGCCCAGGCGGAATTGGGCTACATTCCGATGGAAGCCGTGGAAGAAATCAAAGCCAAGGCCAATTTTGACCCCGATCGCGTCCTGGAAATTGAAGCCGAAGTGCGCCACGATGTCATCGCCTTCCTGACCAACGTGAATGAATATGTGGGAGATGCGGGACGCTACATCCACCTCGGACTCACCAGTTCGGACGTTTTGGATACCGCCCTGGCCCTGCAACTGGTCGCCAGCACCGATTTACTCCTCGAACAGGTGGAAAGCTTGGCCCAGGCGATCCGCTACCAGGCGCAGCAACACCGCAATACCGTCATGATCGGGCGATCGCACGGCATCCACGCCGAACCGATCACCTTCGGTTTCAAACTCGCCGGGTGGCTGGCGGAAGTCTGCCGCAACCGGGAACGCCTCGTCCACCTCCGCCAACAGATCGCCGTCGGTAAGATTTCCGGCGCCGTGGGCACCTACGCCAACGTCGATCCGAGGGTGGAAGCGATCGCCTGTCAGAAGTTGGAATTGCAACCCGACACGGCATCTACCCAGGTCATTTCCCGCGATCGCCACGCGGAATATGTCCAAACCCTGGCGCTGTTGGCCGCCTCCATCGAACGGTTCGCCGTCGAGATCCGCAACTTGCAGCGGACGGACGTGTTGGAAGTCGAAGAATATTTCGCCCGCGGCCAAAAGGGATCGTCGGCCATGCCCCACAAGCGCAACCCGATCCGCAGCGAACGCCTGACGGGACTGGCGAGGGTCGTCCGGGGACACGCGATCGCGGCTTTGGAAAATGTCGCCCTCTGGCACGAACGGGATATCTCCCACAGTTCCGTTGAACGGATGATTTTACCCGACGCCTCCATCATCACCCATTTCATGTTGGTAGAAATCACCCATTTGGTGAAAAATCTCCTGGTTTATCCCGAAAACATGAAGCGGAACATGAACCTCTATGGTGGCGTCGTTTTCAGCCAGCGGGTTTTACTAACCTTAGTTGAAAAAGGCATGAATCGCGAAGAGGCTTACCGCGTCGTCCAATCCTGCGCCCACCAGGCTTGGAATACAACCGACGGAGATTTTCACGGGTTAATTACCCAAGACCCGACCGTTAACAATTATCTGTCATCGGAAGAAATTGAAACCTGTTTCGACCCGCAACATCATCTCAAACACTTGGATGAAATTTATCAGCGGTTGAATATCTGAGAATTGGGGTGTCGGGTGTCGGTCTAGAAACCGGGTTTCTATCTCTAGCTTGGGTTAGAATTAGAGGCTCCATCAGAAACCCGGTTTATCCGCAACCTCCTCCCGATTTTTGCCTCTTCTCCGCCCCCTTAATTTGAGAATTGGTATTCTAAGATGTTACCCAAAATTGGTCTTTTAATTGGCTCGGTTTTTCTGGCTTTTTTTTCGTCAACTTTCCTGTCCAACTCGGCGACGGAAATTGATGTAATTCCCCAATCAATAACGGCGGAAGAAGCGCAGAAACCCCCCGGTCTTGTCCAAAATTATAACCCGGTTTCCAATTCCGATCGGCTGGTCGATATCGAGTCGGTCAATCCCAATATTCGCCTCGACATCCGCTATGCGACATCCAATAATTTCTTGGGGCGATCGCTCTACTCCGTCCCCCGATGTCTGTTGAGGGCCGACGTCGCCGACCGCCTTTCCAGAGTTCAGGACGACCTGGAAAATATGGGGTTGGGATTGATGGTTTACGACTGCTACCGGCCCTGGTCCGTGACCCGGCAAATGTGGGAAATCTTGCCCGATTCCCGCTATGTTGCTAATCCCTCCCGGGGCTCGCGGCACAATCGCGGTGCGGCGGTAGATCTGACGTTGGTGGATCTGAAAACGGGGGAACCGTTGGAAATGCCGACGGATTTTGACGATTTTACCGAAACCGCCGCCCGGGATTATTGGGGCAACCCCCCACAAGTCCGCCGCAACAGCGACCTGCTCGAATATAAGATGAAAAAACAGGGCTTTGTTTCTTTAATTACGGAGTGGTGGCACTTCGATGCCGAAGATTGGCAGCGGTACGATTTGCTCGATATCGGATTGGATGAAATCCCTTAGTTTTGGATTTTTTGAAAATAAAAATTTGGGAATTTACCACTCCAGACACAGAGAACACAGAGGCAGAGAAATTTAATTCCCCCCCCTTTTTTCAATGGGAAAGTTGCTGGGGTAAATCCTACTCGACTGTCACCAAAAAATCGTATTCAAAGCCTCTGAAATTGGAGTCGAGTTGGAAGGTGTAGGTTCCGGAGGTGGGGAGTTGTCCGCTCCATTTTTGCTGTCCTCCAACCGTTGCCGGATCTTCGCCGAGAAGTTGTCCGTCGGGGGTGATAATGCGGGGGAAAACGGAGGTTTCGCTTTCGACGGTGAGGGTCTGTCCGGCTTCGGCTGACCGAGTGTAGCTGTGGCTGCCGCCGCCAATAATTTCACCGGTGACCCGGGCGGAATTTCCGCCGGGAAAAAATTGGATCGATTGGACGACGTTGGGGCAACTGCTGCGGGTACGGTTTTTGGCGACCCATCCCGGAACCGGATCGCTGATTTGCAGCCAGCCATTCTGCTCGTCCGCGACGGAAACGAAGGTCCCGTTGGGGAGTTGGCCGACGATGTTGCCGTCCCGAACTTGGGGGGCCGATCGCACGTTGAGGGGGGGATCGGGATCTTCGACCACGGCCATGCTGATCTCACATCCGCTGGTGGGGGGTTTGACGATGATAGGCCCGACATCGGGAGTGGCGGAGACGTCGGCCGGGGCGCTGGGTATCGGGGATTCGGTGGCGATGGGTGGGTTGTCGGGTTCCCCGCGCGATCGCAGTTGGACGGCGACACCGGCGACGACAACCGCCGTCACCAGTCCGGCGACACCGGCGACGATCAATTGTTTGGGTTGAAAGGACATGGGACCGGCCTCAGTTGGCAACCAACAATAGTATGGCAGTTGTCGGGTGTGGGTCTTAAAGCGATCGGCTTTCAGGTCTGGGCCGCCAGCAGCTCTTCCCACCACCGGAGTTGTGAAAATTGGGTGATGTCCCGACTATTCCGGCGGTCGATATAACGCCAAAAAAAGGCAATTGAAAGCTCTTTTGGTATTTTTGAGATCGTCGGGGGTGCGATCGCCCCAGATCGGTTCCGCTCCCGTCCGGATTTCTGCGGCGATCGCGGGATGGATTTGGTATGATCGGAGACATCACCGAACCCAATCCAGGTGTACAACGAGGGTAGGGAGTGCAGTGGAGTCCGCTCCGCCATACTCTGCTCGGGGCAGGTCCCGCTCTCATCAACCCCCCCCGCCGTCACCTTCTACAATTCTACTTACCATCAACTCTGTCCTTGGACTGTACGACTATGAGCAGTGTCCCCAATCGAGAGCCAAATGAAAAGAATTCGTCATCGACCCACGAAGAAAATCCCTGGGTCGAAGGATTCAAAACCATCGGACTGAGTATAATTTTGGCTTTGGGTATCCGAACTTTCGTCGCGGAAGCTCGTTATATCCCCTCCGGGTCAATGCTGCCCACCCTGGAGATCGACGATCGCCTGATCATCGACAAATTGGGCTATCGGTTCACCGAACCGCAGCGGGGCGATGTGGTCGTCTTCAACCCGACGGACGAACTTCGCAAACAGTACAAAGATGCGTTTATCAAGCGGATCATTGGCTTGCCGGGGGAAACCGTCGAAGTTCGGGACGGGCAGGTGTTTGTCAACGGCGAACCCCTGCAGGAAAACTACATCGCCGAAGAACCCCAATACAACTGGGGGCCCGATACCGTCCCGGAAGATAGCTATTTGGTTTTGGGCGATAACCGCAACAACAGTTACGACAGCCACTATTGGGGATTCGTCCCCCGCGACCACATCATCGGCCGCGCGATCGTCCGCTTCTGGCCCATCGATCGCGTGGGTGGTGTCGATCGAGAACCGTTATATCCCACCTCGCCGATGGAGAAGTAGGGAGTCGGAGGAAGCGGAGGGAGCAGGGGGAGCGGAGGGAGCAGGGGGAGCGGAGGGAGCTTCGGTAAGCGGAGGGAGCTTCGGTAAGCGGAGGGAGCTTCGGTAAGCGGAGGTGAGCGGGTAGAATATCTGGACCGCTTGGGAATTCATTCCCAAGCTAATAGCCCAAATCATCTAAAGATGATTTGGGAGTCTGCCTCCTCTGCCTCCTCTGCCTCCTCTGCCTCCTCTGCCTCCTCTGCCTCC
>JBNGCR010000081.1:0-22076 GCA_050045915.1 Limnospira sp. | reverse complement strand
GCTCCCTCCGCTCCCCCACACCCCACCGAGCACACCCTACCCCCTCTTCTGCTCCACCCCGAACCCGGCCAAAAGAACCGTATCCAGGGGTTCGCCTTCCGGGGGACGCTGGTAGTTGAGGATTCTGCGGATTCGCAGGTTGGGATTGATCAAGGTGATGGAATCGACGGAAACGACCTGGGTGTAGGTGGTGGTCATCAACAGCTCCCGGGTGCGGGTGTCGAAGCGAAAATGGGCCACCATCGCCCGGGCCTCTTCGTAGGCGCGATCGCGCAAATAGTCCCCTTCAATAAACGGCAGTTCAATTTTGCGAGGCACGAATAAGATATTCAAATCTTGGGAAACCTGCTCCCCCGTTTCCGATACGGTGTTGAATGCCAGTTGGTATCCCGGCAACCCCTCGGGTTCCGCGTGGGAGAGGCGGTTGTCCTCGAGGACTTTGATTTTATTAGCCGTCTCCAGGGGGTTGATGACAAATTCCGTATGCGATCGCTCCACTTCCTGATGGTTCAGGTAATGGTAGGTGCGTTCCGTCGTCCAGGTTCCGACACAGCAATCAAAAAAGTGCTGTAATTGAGAAATCGACATGGCAACTTAAAAAAACTTAAACTTAAATTTCGACATACTTCTTAATAATGTTCTAGCAAAATCCCCAAAAAATCTAAAATCTAAGTTAAATTCTCATGTTGACCGATCGCTGTGATTGATCTGGAGTGCTTTCCCTATAGCGTTGGCCACCAAGATGAGGGGGTGTGTTTGCTCCTGCGGATGGGACCCCACCGCATCTTACTCGAGTGCGGATTGCGGGACATTTCACCGCTGCTCGTCGCACCCGACTCCCCCCGGGCGGATTTGGTGGTGTGTTCCCATGCCCACGCCGACCACGTGCGCGGATTGTTGCCCCTGCACCGCGCCCTTCCCGACCTCCCCATCTACGCCAGCGAAGTCACCGCCCAACTGCTGCCCCTCAACTGGCCGGAGGTGCTGAAACAGGGCGAAATCCCGCCATTTTGTCAGCCCCTGCCCCTGCGATCGGAAGTCGCGCTCCAGGACGGACTCACCGTCACCCTCTTCCCCGCCGGGCACCTGCCCGGCGCGACCTGTATTTTGCTGACCTACACCTCCCCCGAGCGCACCTACAAACTGTTCTACACGGGGGATTTTTTCCTCTCCAACTCCCGGTTGGTCGAGGGACTGCCGCTGGGGGAACTGCGGGGACTGCGGCCTGACGTGCTGATTTTGGAGGGGACCTACGGCACGGCCCGCCACCCCCACCGCCGCCAACTGGAAAATCAACTCGCCGAGCGCATCTACCGGGCGATCGCTTCGGGCCAGTCCGTCCTGCTCCCCACCCCCGCCCTGGGGTTGGGTCAGGAACTGCTGATGCTGCTGCGCTCCCACCACTATTTCACGGGCCGGGATATCGATGTTTGGGTCGATGGCATGGTCGCCCTGGGGTGCGATATTTACCTAGAACTGCTGCCCCACTTCCCCGCCAGCATTCAAAACTTCGCCCAGCACCAACCCCTGTTTTGGGACGACCGCATCCGGCCCCGGGTGCGTCGCCTGTCTCCAGAACTGCTGCCCGAACTCGATCGCGCACCCTGCATCGTGATCGTAGATACCGAAGCGGACATCGAACCCTACATCCGCCACCGACCGGGGTATTGGAGTCTGTTCCTGCCCGAACCCCCCGGCGACACCGCCGACATCCCCCCCATCGCCCGCTCCGAAGCGATCGCGGTAGAAACCTATTTTCTCACCGAACATTGCGACGCCCCCGGAACCACCCAACTGATCCACAACCTGCGACCCCAGCACGTCATTTTCGTCCACGGTTCGCCTACCTATCTGGCCGACCTCACCAACTTGGACGAACTGCGGAACCGCTACCAACTCCACTACCCCGCCGCCGGGACCCAAGTGCCACTGCCCATCGGGGAAACGTTTTTGCAACCCACCCTCCCCGAAACCCACTACCAGGGGGAACTCACCGAGTCGAGTACGGAGGTCAACATCACCCTACCGAACGGACTCTCCCGCGATCCACGTTGGTCCACCTTCGGGGATACGGGAATCGTGGAGGCGCGGTGGCAGGGGGAAGAATTGGTGTTGCGGGGGATTTCCCAGCGGGAATTTCTCGCCCAGGGGAGCGATCGCGCCATTCCTCCAGACTTGGACTGCTGTGGCAATTGCCAATTTTACCGGGGACAGCGCTGTTGGAACCCGGTTTCGGCTTTATATGGATTTAAAGTCACCCCCGAGGGCTACTGTCCCGTCTTCGAGGCGATCGACCGCCCTTGATCGGGCGTGAGAAAATGAATTGATAATTATCAATGATCAATGATCAATTTATTCGCGGTCGAAGTCGGAGGGGTTGCGAAGTTGTTCAGCTTCCGGACAGTCCTCGGCGATCTGCCACTCGAAATCCCCCCGGGGAACCGAAGCGAGTTTTTGGCTGATGGAGCCGATGCTCTCCAAGCGCACCATCTCTTCCCAAGATGACACTTCGTCATCTTCCTCCGTTTCGTAGCGCAGCGTCACCAAATCTCCTTCGATATCCAGAATTCGAGCCTTTTCGATCCACCGTTGTTGGTCCCGCAAAAAGATGCAGACTTCGCGGCCATCACAACAAAGTTGATAGATCTTGCGATGTAGCATTTTTAACTTAATCCTGAGAAGTTCGCCGGCTGTGGAAAGTCGCCTGCTGAAAGGCTGGGTGGCCGGCAGATGAATTCATCACCGAGCCACTTCAATGTTAGCCGATCGCAGCGCCAAACTTTCCGTTATTTATAGCGTATTATACGGGGTTCCCACAAATGGTTCGGTCTGAACGCGAAGAAATGGGCGGGCGAGGCCCGATTGTCGCCGGCTATTGGCGTTCGGGATGGCGAATGGGGGCGTGATAAACTTTGGTTCTGAAAATCGCCGAGACTTGATCGATGGTCGAAACTGCTGTAATCAAGATTTTAGTGAGACGCGGGATGCGATCGCGCAGTCGGCGAGAATGAGAGGCCCGAAACCGTCTCGTTTGACCAGAAATGCCCGCGATCGATTCTAATTATTAGGGGGAAGCAGAATCTAATATTATGGTTTACGCACAAAATTTATCTCGACCGACCGTTTTCGACCTAGCCCGGGGCGGGGATTTTCGGGCGATCGGCTATTTAATTGACAGCTATCTGGCCCCGGAGGGCATCCGGGCCCGGGTGATCCCCGATCGCAAAGGGTGTTTGCAAGTGCTCGTGGAATTCCAACAGGAACCCATCGCCGAGCGCCTCGTCAAGCACATCTGTCACCTGCTCTGGAAACTCAACTCCCCCCGGGTGGAAGGGGTGAAAATCGCGGGCCGGTTCGTGGGCCAGCCCCAGATTCTCTGGAACCAGTCCGTCCGCATCGTCACACCCGCCACCCGCACCCGACGCCGGACGCGCAGCCTTCTTTTCCCCGACCGCATCGACTTCAAAACCCTCCGCACCCTGTTGATGGTGGGTTCGGCGATCGGCTCTTTCATCATTGGATGCTGGGTGAGTTACTACGAAGTGATAGGCAGCCAAGCCCTGACCCCCTCCCCCGCCCAACGACGGCAAGCCGGCGAGGCAGTCCTGACCGCACCATCCCCCCCGAAACGCAGTGACACGGTGCGGGCAGCCTTGGAAACCGTCCCGGTGGTCCGACATACCGCCCTGCTGAACCCCGACGATCCCACCGTCACCCTGATGTTTGGCGGCGATGTCACCCTAGCCAACTCCTTCAAGGACAAAGTGGGGGACGATTACGCCTGGGCCTTCGCGGAATTGGACGAATATCGGGAGGCCGACGTGGCGATGGTAAACTTGGAAAATCCCCTGACGCGATCGACCCTGATTCGCCCCAACAAACAATTCAACTTCAAAGCCGATCCGGAGGCGGTTCAGGTATTGACAGAAGGTGGGATCGATCTGGTCAATTTGGCAAACAATCATACGATGGACTACGAAGAACCGGGACTGGTAGAAACCCTGGAAACCTTGCAAGAGGCCGGCATCCACGCGATCGGGGCGGGACGCGACATCGTGGAAGCCCGCCGGCCGGAAATTTTGGAAGTCAAGGGCCAGCGTATCGCCTATTTTGGCTACTACGATGCCGACTTCCACGCCGCTACCGAGGATGCGCCCGGAACCAACCCCCGCCACGACGAACGGGTTGCCGCCGACATCCGCGCCGTCCGCGACCAGGTGGACTGGGTGGTGGTCAACTATCACTGGGGCGTGGAGTTAGCCGAGTATCCGGGAGATTGGCAAATCGATCTGGCTCGCTATACGATTGACCAAGGAGCTGATGTCGTGGTCGGACACCATCCCCACGTCCTTCAGGGTGCAGAAATTTACAAGGGCCGGCCGATCGTCTATTCCTTGGGGAATTTTATTTTCGGGGGCAACAGCCGCAGCGATTACGATACTGCAATTTTGAGGGTTTCGCTCAAGCAAAACCGAACCATGAAAGTCGAATTCCTGCCCGTGGAAGTGCGAGATTATCAAGCCAAAGTGGTTCGCGGCAACAAGGGGGAAGAGATCTTGCGGAACGTGGAACGACTCTCCCGTATTTTTGACAAGCCGATGGATGCGGCTGTGGTTTTGAAGGCGCGGTCAGCCGGGGGGACGGCGGAACCGGTCTTGCCACATTTGTCGGATTCGCAACCGCCGTCGGCGGGTTCTCCGGTGGTCAACCCTTCCCCGTCGGCGGAATCTGACAATTTGGAACCCTTTATCAAAACGCCCTTTATCAAAGACCCGTTTATTTCCACACCTCAACCGGAATCGAGTTCGTCATCACAAAGCTACAATGGGTCTAATTCCGCAATTTCCTTCGACGTTGCGCTCCCCTCTGGGCAACAGACCGGGAAACGTCAGCCGTTCGGAAACGGGACGGATGCCCCCCGGGTGTCTGCGACAGCCTACTATCTTTCGGGGATTCAGCTTCCCCGTCTGGCTCCCCAGTCGTAAGTCGTCTCCAACCCCCCCCGAGCCCGTTGTTGAAATCCGATCCCCGCCATTCATGTCGTTTGACCGCCGAACCATTCCTAGGAAAGAGTAAATCACCGTGTTTGCGATCGCACTCAACCAAAAACAATACAAAACCTACACGCTGTTTGACCACAAGGCTGAGTCCCGCCTGGAAGTCGTCCCGGAACGCGGCGGCTTGATTACCCGGTGGTCGGTCAAAGGCGAAGAACTCCTCTACATGGATGACGAGCGGTTTGCCGACCCGAGTCTGACGGTTCGGGGGGGAATTCCGATTTTGTTCCCCATCTGCGGGAATTTGCCGGAGAACACCTATACTTACCAGGAGCGACAATACACGCTCAAACAGCACGGCTTCGCCCGCAATTTGCCCTGGACAGTGCGGAACCAGGGGCGGACGGACGGGGCGTCGATTACGTTGGGGTTGACGAGCAATGCCGAAACGCGATCGGTCTATCCCTTCGATTTCGAGTTGGAGTTCACCTACACCCTGAAGGGGAACGGGCTGGAAATTTTTCAGCGCTTCACGAATTTGTGCGGCACGATGGACGGCCTCCCCCCCCAGTCGATGCCCTTCTCGGCTGGGTTGCACCCCTACTTCCTCGCCCAGGATAAAAGCCGACTCCACTTTGAAATCGCGGCGATGCAGTATTGGGACCAGCAAACCCAGAAACTTCACGATTTTCGCGGCTGCTTCGATCCGGAAGTCCCCGAAATCGATGCCATCTTCGGGCCGTTGACTGGTTTGGGGGCGACCCTGACCGATGTGAGTCGCCATTTGAGGCTGTCTCTGAGTTACAGCGCCGCCTACTCCCGGGTGGTATTCTGGAGCGTCCGGGGAAAGGAATATGTCTGTCTCGAACCTTGGACGGCTCCGAGGAATGCCCTCAACACCGGGGAACTGCTGACGCACCTGAAGCCCGGGGCGAGTTGCGAGATGGTGGTCTACCTGACGGCAACTTTTTTATAAAAAAGGCTTTACAATCTCAAAATGCCGTGCTAGTATAAAAAACTGTGTGAGAGATTACACTGAATTGGGTCGCTAACTCAATGGTAGAGTACTCGGCTTTTAACCGATTAGTTCCGGGTTCGAGTCCCGGGCGACCCATTTAGAAAGACTGTGCGGGGGCCAGCTTTGCGGCTCACCTTTTTGGTGTGGCAGAGGAGGCAGAGGCGACAATCTTATAACAACAGACGGAACGGTTAGGACATGGCGATGGTAGAAAGGGAGTCGAGAGTCGGGAGTCGGAAGAGCGGTCTTAACCGCCTTGGCGATTGTTATATATCAGATCCGTACAAACTCCCCCCGCTCCCCCCGCCCCCCAATTTCGGAGATTGGTGAAAATTATTTGATACAATTCGCCATAACTCGTAAAATTGTTTTAAGATTGTTTTAATTAAGACCGTCTTAGAAACCAACTCACAGATAAAGAAGACTTAGGAGGAGACTCTATGGCGCTCGTACCCATGCGGCTGCTGCTGGATCACGCTGCGGAGCACGATTATGGCATCCCAGCTTACAACGTCAACAACATGGAGCAGATCCAGGCGATCATGCAGGCTGCCCACGAAACCAACAGCCCGGTGATCCTGCAAGCTTCCCGTGGTGCCCGCTCTTATGCCGGCGAAATTTTCCTGCGCCACCTGATTCAGGCGGCTGTGGAAACCTATCCTAACATCCCCATCGCCATGCACCAGGATCACGGAAACTCTCCGGCGACCTGCTACTCGGCGATGCGCCACGGCTTCACCAGCGTGATGATGGATGGGTCTTTGGAAGCCGATGCCAAGACTCCCGCAAGCTTCGAGTACAACGTCAACGTCACCGCCGAAGTGGTGAAAGTGGCCCACGCCATCGGCGTGAGCGTGGAAGGGGAACTGGGTTGCTTGGGTTCCCTGGAAACCGGCATGGGTGACAAGGAAGATGGTCACGGTGCCGAAGGTGTTCTGAGCCGCGACCAGTTGCTCACCGACCCCGATGAAGCGGTGGAATTCGTGGAGCGGACCCAGGTTGACGCGCTGGCGGTGGCGATCGGAACCAGCCACGGCGCTTACAAGTTCACCCGCAAGCCGACGGGTGAAATTTTGGCGATCAGCCGGATTGAAGAAATTCACAGCCGCCTGCCCAACACCCACCTGGTGATGCACGGTTCTTCCTCTGTCCCGGAAGATCTGCTGGCGCTGATCAACGAGTACGGCGGCCAAATCCCCGAAACTTACGGCGTCCCCGTCGAAGAAATTCAGAAGGGAATCAAGAGCGGTGTCCGCAAGGTGAACATTGACACGGACAACCGTCTGGCGATCACCGCTGCCATCCGCGAAGCGGCTGCCAAAGATCCCTCGAACTTCGACCCCCGCCACTTCATGAAGCCTTCCATCAAGTACATGAAGAAAGTGTGCGCGGATCGCTACCAGCAGTTCGGAACGGCTGGCAACGCCGACAAGATCAAGGTTCAAACTTTGGATGAGTTTGCGGCCAAGTATGCAAGTGGTGCATTGAGTGCAGCCACCAAGAAAGCCGTTTCCGTCTAATTTGTTCGGTTTCGTTTAAACTGATCGTTTCAACCCGGTTTCCGTTCGGAAGCCGGGTTTTATGTTCTGGGGGCGCGATCGCGCAGAATGCGGGAGTCCGTGCTACTTTGGGACAGGAGAAAAAAACCGGAAGGGTTGACCTGAAAGATGACCGGATTGCCGTTAAAACTTCGACACCTCGCCAAAAATAGCCGGCCTTTGGATCGGGCGGCGATCGCTTTGATGTTGGTGTTGAGTGTTCTGATTGGGGTCGTGGTGTTGAGCGGCGATCGCACGACGCCGCGGGTGCGGGAGTTCAGTTGGGCGAACCAACAGGTCGGCGCCGAGGATCGGGGCTTCATCCTGACGTTCAACCGCCCGATGGACCGGGAGAGCGTGGAACAAAATTTGCGGCTCGACCCGCCCCTGCCCGGTAAAATCAGTTGGGCGGGCAAGCGGATGGCCTACACGCTGATCGACCCGGTTCCCTACGGGACGCCGTTCAGCGTGCAGTTGCAGGGGGCGAGGGATAAGCTCTACGGGGATGACCGCGAGGGGCAGTTGCTGGAACCGTTTACGGGGTATTTTCGCAGCCGCGATCGCGCCTTCGCCTACATCGGGGTGCGGGGAGATGAGGAGGGACGGTTGATGCTGGTGAACCTGTCCCGAGATCCGAGGCCGGTTCCCCTGACGCCGCCGGATTTGGTGGTTTTGGAGTTTGAACCCTACCCCGAGGGCGATCGCGTTTTGTTTTCGGCGGTGGCGCGATCGGATCGCACCCAAGGTCAATTTGATCCCCAACTCCACGTCACCACCACGGGAATTAACCCGGAATCGACGGCCGACAAATCCACATCCCCCCAAGCTCCGGGGGAGGTTGAAACGGTTCTGGAAAGCGAGTCTTACCGCAACCTCAAGTTCGACCTGGCCCCCGACGGTGAGGCGATCGTCGTCCAACGGGTCCACAAAACCAATCCCACGGATGCTGGACCGTGGATATTGGAACCGGGCCGCTCTCCCAAACCGCTGCAGACGGAGGGGGGAGATTTCCTAATCGGCCCCGACAGCCAATCCCTGATCATCGCCCAGGGTCCGGATTTGACGACGATTTTGCCGTTGGAACCGGAGGCTGAGGTGTTGGAATATCTGCCCAAGTTCGGCCAGGTGTTGGGATTTTCGTCGGACGGCTCGGCGGCGGCGATGCTGAAGTTCAACTCGGACGGGACGCGATCGCTGTTTTTGGTCAACACCCAGGGCACGGAAAAGGAACTGTATCGGACGCCCGAATTCGGCAACATTCTCAGCGCCCAATTCGACCCGAGCGGCACGATTCTTTACTGTCTGATTACCGAGTTGCTCGAGGAGGAGAGCGAGGAGTATATTGAACAACCCTACATCGTGGCGATCGATTTGAACACTGAGGATGTCGTCCCCCTGGTGATTCTCCCCAACCAACAGGAAATTAACCTGAGTCTTTCCCCCGACGGTCTGGCGTTGCTCTTCGATCAAACGGTGACTCAGGTGATGGAAGAGGGCGTAGAAAATCGACCCCGCAGCGGGGGCGGAGATACCATCACTACCAGCCGCCTCTGGCTGTTGCCCTTAGCTGCCGACACGTCGGAAAATGGGACGGCATCGCAACTTCAGCCGGAGGAACTCCCCTTTTTGGGATTCAATCCCCAGTGGTTGCCGTAGGTGTTGAATAAAAAATCAAGTCAGTAGGCATACTCCCCCCTCCAAGTAAAATCATACAACGATTGACTCGCCCCTGTCAACCCTTTTCAAAAAAAAATTTTTTTTTAATTTTATCGAGGTTTGAACCGGATAAAATTTTGCCGAATATCGAGTTTTTAACCCATGCAACCTGAAGAAATCACCGAAACCCTGAGCGAATTATTTGGCGAGATGGTAAGCCAACCCGACGAGACGGCTTGGCAGGTGGAGGCCCCCGCGTTTCGCCTGCTGGTGTTGCTCTCGGAAGATCGGAGTTGGATGCGAATTTTGCTGCCCATCGCCCCAATTAACGCCGCTCAAAATATTTTTGAAAAACTCCTGGAAGCCAATTTTGACCGCACCCAGGAAACGCGGTACGCCATCCACCAGGATATCATCTGGGGGGTATTTCAGGGGTCAAGGGAGAATTTAAATCCGGCGGATTTTCGGGCGGCGATCGCGACATTGTTGGCCCTGCAGGAGCGGGGGCTCTCGGAATTTTACAATCAAAGAATAGAGGATCAAATTCGGCAAATTATTCGCATGGCAAAACAGCAGGGACAATCGATGGAAGCGACCTTGCAAAATTTGAATCGCTTGTATTCGGAGGGGTTGATGGGGGAAATGGAAGCGGGTGCAGAAAATCGGGAACGGACCCTGGCGGCTTGGCGGTATCAGTTAGAACGGCTGTGGCCGGAGGTGGAATGAGGCCTCAAACCAGCTTAAAAGATTGAAAGGCAGAATTATTGATATCGGTCGGAGTCAAGGTCAAATTTGCCCCCCCTTCCAGGATGGCGATGGTATCTCCCCCGACGGCGATCGCCAAATCCGACCCCACCGGAGAAATGCTATAGGTTTCCGAATACCCGATCACCATTTCAATGGAGTCTCCTTCCGCCTGATTGAACCCTCGAATCCGCGCTTCTCCTTCCCCTCGATAAAAGGTATCAATTCCCAGCAGGCTGTAAGGGGGTCGGATGCCGATTCGCACATAACCGAAAATAAAATTATCGGCCCCCGGACTTCCAATCAACAGGTCAAATTCATTGTCGCCGCTGCTGGTATAGCTGCGTCGGATTCCCCCTTCGACAACTTCCACCCCCGTAATATCGTGGGGGCCGACTCCAAAAGCCTCGACGGTATCATTTCCAGCGGTGCCGACAAACGTAGCTTGGCGGGTAGGTTCAAATTGTCCGACTTTTTCATAGTGATCTAAACCCGATTCATACAACCGGGCTTGAATGGCTTCAGCCACATCGGGATTATTGCTATAGTATTCGCCCCCCAAAAAATTTCTTTCTCGGGGTACTTCGCCGCTGTAGTTGACGTTGAGGGGTTGTCCGAATGCACCTTCGACAATAAACGTCGTATATCGACTGAAATCGGAAACGATCACATCCACACCATTATCGCTCCAAGAATAGAAGCCGTTGGCGCGAGTTCCCGCCACTTGAATCACGTCCTTTTCCGGGTCGTAATTTTGAATGATAGCGCGACCGAAAAAAGGATAAAAATCGCCGCCGGAAGGATTGGGAAGGGAACCGCCAACGCCGATGACAAAGATATCGGAACCGGCGGAACCGACCAGGGTATCCACTTCGCTGTAATCGTCGATACTTCCCGTCAGATTTTCATTGTCAAATCCGTCGCTTTCGTAGATGCGATCGCCATTTTCATCCAACCCGACTTCCACCCCGATCAGTTCGATGGTTCCCAAACCAAAACCGGCAACAACATCATCAAAGGGTCCCCCCACAAATGTCACTGATCGCGACGGTTCAAATTGGCCGAAAAGTTCGTAGTGATGGCGGCCTGTCCGGAAAACTCCAGCCTCAACCTGTTGTGCGATATCGGGATATTTGTCCAGATATTCGGCATCCAAAAAAGAATTGGCAAACCGCCCTTCATGAGCGCCGAATTTGAGAAAGTGTTCGAGTCCGTTCCGAAAGGATTGGTTTTGAATAAATGGAACCAGATCGCGGTTATTATTGAGATAAAAGGTTTCGTCGTAGTCGGAAGAAATTTGGGTGAGTCCCGACTCGTAACCCGATCGGATGAAGTGATCCAATCCCGAGGCAAAAAATCCGGAGTTGACGGCGTTGGCAACCTCGGGATGATTCGCCAAATAATAGGATTCGTCAAAATAGCGGGAGACTTCGGTGAAGCCGGAGGCTTGGCCGAACCGTTGAAAATGATCGAGGCCGGATGAGATGAGTCCCTGGGCGATGCCGTCCCGAACGAACGGATATTTTTTGAGATAATATTCTTCGTCAAAAATGTCGTAATTCATGGTTAGATATGTTATAATTTATGTGAGGTATTTGGGCGATTGGGTTGTACTGCTCTTGCAGAGTGGGTTCCCAACTTCCCACTACTATTCTACCGAATTCCGTCCGGATTCGGATTTGATTGTAAGAAAAATTTAAGCTTTAAAAACGGTCAAAATTAGGTCGCCATGGTGCAAACTGACTTGCTCGAAATCTTGAAACGGGACTATCAAAATTTCCCCAAAAATCAGACCTACAGCATCTATTCGGAAGCGGTTTATTTCAAAGATCCCGTCAACGAGTTTTCCGGGCGCGATCGCTACCAAAAAATGATCGGCTTCATGCAGACCTGGTTCCAAGACATCCAACTGGACTTGCACGGCATTTCCCAGTCCGGGGATACTATCGAAACCCGGTGGACCCTCAGTTGGACCGTCTCCGTCCTGCCGTGGCGTCCGCGACTGTCCGTCCCCGGCCGCAGCGAACTGCACGTCAACGCCGAGGGTGCGATCGACAGCCACATCGACTATTGGAACTGTTCCCGCCTTGCCGTCCTCGGGCAGCTTTTTCGACAAACCTCTCGTTAACGTTAAAATAATGTAAATAAATTTTAAGCGGGGATCACGATAATATGCGCGTAATTTTGATGACCGGAAAAGGCGGGGTCGGCAAGACCTCCGTCGCCGCCGCCACGGGGTTGCGGTGCGCCGAGTTGGGCTACAGAACCCTGGTTTTGAGCACCGATCCGGCCCACTCCCTGGCGGACAGCTTCGACGAACCCCTCGGACACGATCCCCACCAAGTCCGACCCAACCTGTGGGGGGCCGAACTCGACGCCCTGATGGAATTAGAGGGCAACTGGGGTGCCGTCAAACGCTACATCACCGAAGTGTTGCAGGCGCGGGGACTCGACGGGGTGCAGGCAGAGGAACTGGCGATTTTGCCGGGGATGGACGAGATCTTCGGCCTGGTACGGATGAAACGGCACTACGACGAGGGCGACTTCGACGTGCTGATCATCGACTCGGCCCCCACGGGCACGGCTCTGAGGCTGTTGAGCTTGCCGGAGGTGGGGGGCTGGTACATGAGAAGATTTTATAAACCGTTACAAGGGATGTCGGCGGCGCTGCGGCCGTTGGTGGAGCCGATTTTCAAGCCGATCGCGGGTTTTTCCCTGCCGGACAAAGAGGTGATGGATGCCCCCTACGAATTTTACGAGCAGATCGAGGCGTTGGAAAAGGTACTCACGGACAACAGCCAAACCTCGGTGCGACTGGTAACGAACCCCGAAAAAATGGTGATCAAGGAATCTCTCCGGGCCCACGCCTATTTGAGTCTGTACAACGTGGCGACGGACTTGGTGATCGCCAACCGGATCATCCCCGACTCGGTGAGCGACCCGTTTTTCAAGCGCTGGAAGGAGAACCAGCAGCAATATCGCCAGGAAATTCACGAAAATTTCCGACCCCTTCCGGTGAAGGAGGTGGAACTATTTACGAAAGAGATGTGCGGGTTTGAGGCGCTGGAGCAACTCAAAACTGTCCTCTACGGGGAGGAAGACCCGACCCAGGTTTATTACCAGGAAAATACGGTGCAGATTTTGGAAGAACAGGGCGGCTACTGTTTGCAATTGTATCTGCCGGGAATTCCGAAGGAGCAAATTCAGTTGAATAAAACCGGGGACGAGCTGAATATCCGCATCGGCAACCACCGTCGCAATTTGGTTCTGCCGCAGGCGTTGGCAGCGCTGCAACCGTCGGGCGCCAAGATGGAGGAGGACTATTTGAAAATTCGCTTCGGGGAGGTGGCGAAGGTATCTTGAGGCTGGGGGAGAATCAATTGAGAATTGAGAATTGAGAATTGAGAATTATCAATTTTTTCTCTGCACCCGATGTCCTAATTGGGTCTGAATCCCAATTTTGACTCGGCGAGGGGCTCAAATGTGTCGAGCCACTGGGTTTGGCTGGCGACGAGGGTGGGGAAAGAGCGATCGCCGTAGTCGAACCCGCTTTTGAGGGGGAAAATCTCGGCGGAGTCCAGGGGAACCCAAACGGCCCCGGAGGCTCGGACGATCGCCCAGGCGGCGGCGATGTCCCAGATTTTAGGGGTGGCTTCCACCCCGCCGATGCAGGTTCCGGCGGCGACGGTGAGGAAGTTGTAGGTGGCCATGCCCAGCATCCGCACTTTAGCGGGGAGGTGGGGGGCGAGGGCGACGCTGCGGGAACAGAGGTTGAAAAACTGGTTCGGCCCGGGGACGTCGGCGGTGGGGCGGATGGGGATTCCGTTGCCGAAACTCCCCGTGGGGACATCGAGGGCGGACGAACCTTGCCAAAAGCCGTGAAAAGTTTGCTGGAGGGGGGGGAGATGGATATAGCCGAAAAGGGGGGTTCCCCGGTAGAGCAAAGCGATGGAAATGCCCCAGATGGGGATGCCGCGGGTAAAGTTGGTAGTGCCGTCGAGGGGGTCGATAATCCAACACCAGTCCGCCGGGGGAAAGATGTGTTCCCCCTCTTCGGAAAGGATGCCGTGGTTGGGGAAGGTGCGGGCGATCGCATCCCGAATTTCCCCGTCGGCCCAGCGATCCGATCGCGTCACCAGACTGCCGTCGGATTTAGCTTCAGCCTGTACCGCGCCGAAATCCCGCAGCAATTGTTCTCCAACGCGGCCGGCGGTGGTTTCGGCGAAGGCGAAAATTTGGTTCCCAAACTCAGTCACGTTCGATATCCTCTCGGCAGTTCCAGCGATGCCCCCAACTTCCGGGGCGATCGCACTCAACTCTAAGGTATCAAACAGGTGTCCCCTTGTCCGACTCGGGGGCGACCCCTCAATTCAGGTGTCAAAATGTCGTGGGAGAGTGTAACAATAAGTCACAGTACAGATTCAAAACAGGCGATCGTAAATTCCTATGTTGTTGAAGTCTACAACCCGTCACATCCACATTTTTACCGCCGAAATTCAGGATGACGAAATTGTTCCGAGCGAACAAAAACTCACCCTCGACATCGATCCGGACAACGAATTGAACTGGAACGATGAGGCACTCCAACAAATTTATCGAAAGTTCGACGAATTAGTGGAAGGGGCGAGTGGGGAAGACCTGACGGAATACAACCTCCGCCGCATCGGTTCGGATCTCGAACATTTGGTGCGATCGCTGTTGCAGTCGGGGCAAATCTCCTACAACCTCGGCACCCGGGCGATCAACTACAGTTTAGGATTGCCCCGGGTGGAAGCCGAGTCCTGAATCGGGGTGTCCGGTGCGGGGTAAAGGAAACCCGTTCCCATTGCCCGTTTCTTGGTGGCGGGAAAGACAATTTCCCGCTTTTTCGTCGCTCCTCCCCGGCGATCGTTTCGAGGTGAGGCGTTAAAATGGTTCACACCGACACTCAGCGGCGAACGACAGAATAACAGAATAATTGATAATTGCCTCACCGAAGCGAATCGCGATCGACTCTCCCCCTGCCATACCGCCCGGGACGCTCGGCGGATATATTGGTATTGGAACGACTCGCAACCCTTCCCGCCGTTAAGTTTTCAGCTCGGACGGGGACTCAATCCCCGACCCGAGCCATCCGGGAACAACCCTCCTGTCAACCTTAAAGCCCGAAGACCCGATCACTTTTGGGGGCACTCTGAATTTTGAATCGAATCTTGAGTGGCGAGGATCGGCGTGAGGATTCTCTATGCAAGAAGATATGCCAAAGAACTATCTATGGGCGCTCGGCAGTGGCCTTGACGATCTGCCACCCGGAACCTTAATTGCAGATCGTTATTTGTACAAGGGGGGACGGATATTGATCGATACCCGACCCGAACTCTTGCCCGAGCTCCCGGGAAACGACGTCACCGCCGAGCCGATCGCCAGCTATCTGAAGCTGTTCGCCCACCGGCTGCACGTCCCCCAGGTCTACGGATGGATCTCTCCGGCGAAAGCCCAGGTGGAGCGGGGGACCTGGCTGCTCGAAAAAGGACCCCTCGATCGCAAAACGGGGAAGCTCAAGCCCAGGTTGACCGACCTGTGGAGCGAAGCGCCGGCCATGCGCCAGTTGAACTGGCTGTGGCAAATTGCCAAACTGTGGTATCCGCTCAATCACGAAGGGGTGGCGTCGAGCTGGCTGGACCCGGACTTAGTGCGGGTCGAAGGGCCGATGGTGCGGCTGTTGGAATTGCAGCACCACCCGAAAGGGCCGTCGCTCTCCCAACTCGGTGCCCTGTGGCAGACGTGGATTCCCCGAGCCGACCGCCGCATTCAGTCCTTTTTGAATCAGCTCACCCGGCAGATGATCGACGGGGAGCTGCGGAAGTCAGAGCGGTTGGTCGATCAACTCGATCGCGCCCTGGCGATGTGCGGGCGGTCTTGGGATCGCCGGGTGGACATCGTGACGGTGACGGATGCGGGGCCGACCCGCTCCCACAACGAGGATGCCTGTTACCCAGAGGGCGATACGACCTCCGGCACCGACGGCGAATTGCCGGCGTTGGCGATCGTCTGCGACGGCATCGGCGGCCAGGAAGGGGGGGAAGTCGCCTCCGGCCTGGCGATCGATATCGTGCGGGAACAGGTGGAAAAAATGCCACTGCACCCCGCCAACTGGGACCCCCTGTCGGTAACGAATCGGTTGAAACGTGGCATCAGCATCGCCAACGATGCCATCAGTAATCGCAACGACGAAGAAGACCGCCAGGGGCGTCAGCGCATGGGAACCACCCTGGTGATGGCCCTAGCCCACGTCCACGAAATTTATTTGACCCACATCGGGGACTCCCGGGCCTACTGGATCACCCGCGAGGGCTGCCACCAAGTCACCCTAGACGACGACGTGGCATCCCGGGAAGTGCGGTTGGGCTATACGATTTATCGGGAAGCGCTGCAACAGGTGGCGTCCGGGGCGCTGATTCAGGCGATGGGGATCACCCACTCGATGAACTTGCACCCCACCATCCAACGATTTCCCATCGACGAAGATTGCATTTTCCTGCTGTGTTCCGACGGGTTGAGCGATCGCGACCGGGTAGAGCAATATTGGGAGACGGAAATTCTACCCGCCCTGGAGGGGACAACCGACATCGCCACAGTTCGCGATCGCCTCCTGCACGTCGCCAACACCCAAAACGGCCACGACAACGTCACCATCGCCCTGCTGCACTTCCAACTCGCCCCCAAAGGCGACGGTGAAAAAGAGCCGGAAATTTCGGTTCCCCCGGTAGCCGACCTCCCGGACGAGAGCCTCGGAGATTCCTCCTCCGACATCACGGCATCCGACGAGTCGGCGATGGAAACGGAATTGATCGTGGTTGACAAAGATAAAACCCGCCAAATTTGGTGGCTGTCCCTGGGCATTCTCCTCCTGATCGCGATCGGTGGCGTCTCAGCATGGATGGTGTTCGCCCCCCCCCTTCGCGCCCCCCGTCAACCCCCCCCGCCCTCACCCGTTTCGCCCGACCTGCCGTCCGCGTCGCCGTCCCCCCAACCCGCCATCATTCCCTATCAACCCCAGCCGTTGCAAATCAAAGCGATCGTGGAGTTGGGGCCGGTCAATTCCCCGGACGGAGAACCTTCGGGGCGCCCCATCCGGCTGTTGGAAGAGTTTGGCAAACCTTACATCAAAGGACAAGTGCCCCAAAACAGCGTCTTTCAGGTTTTGGAGCGGCAGACCACCCCCGATGCCGGCACCTGGATGGAATTAAAAATCTGTTGGGTCCCCCCCCAACCCGACGAAACCGCCACCGGGACAGCCGCCGATTCTCCCGATTTCGAGGACGGCCCCAATTCCTGGGAAATGGAGTCCCCCCCTTCGCCCCCCCTCGAGGGCGAATCGGAAGACCCGGAAACCGGGCAGAACCCGGAAATTCTCACCCTCAGACCCGGAGATATCGGATGGATGAGAGAGGATGATATCTATACCCGGGTGATCCGGAATTCCGACATCCCCCCCGACCGCCGGGGAAATTGTCAGCCCTCCGAAGAATGAACCGCGACCCCCGTCCCCCATCCACCCTCACCAGATGACCCCCAATGGCGACCGAACATCACCTCATTTTTGATTTGGTCACGGCTCTCGGCGCGGCTGCCGTCGGAGGATTCGTCGCCAACCGCCTCCGCCAACCGGTTTTGCTGGGCTACCTGGTCAGCGGTTTGCTGGTGGGTCCCTACGGATTCAAACTGATCGGCAACACCACCGAAATCGAAGCGATGGCCGAAATCGGCGTAGCATTTTTGCTGTTCGCCCTGGGGGTGGAATTTTCCCTGGCGGAACTGCGGCGGTTTCAGGACATCGCCATCCGGGGCAGTTTGTTGCAAATCGGCCTGACGATCGCGGTCACGGCGGGGGTGTCCCTGCTGGGGGGGTGGGTTGAAAGGCCGACGGAGGGGATCTACCTGGGGGCTTTGCTGTCTTTGTCCTCGACGGCGGTAGTCCTCAAAACCTTGACCGAACGGGGGGAAATCAACACCCCCCACGCCCAGGTGATGCTGGCGATCCTGATCGCCCAGGATTTGGCGCTGGGGTTGATGCTGGCGATTTTACCGGCCTTGAACGAACCCGGTTCGGCGATCGCGATGGCTCTGTTTTGGGCGTTCCTGAAAGGGATTTTATTTTTGATCGGGGCGTTCCTGGCGGGAATTTGGGTAATCCCGCCCCTGATCCGCACCGTCGCTGCCACGGAGAACTCCGAACTGTTTTTGTTGACGGTGATCGCCCTCTGTTTGGGCGTCGCCCTCGTCACCAACGCCCTGGGGTTGTCCATCGAAATGGGGGCGTTTATCGCCGGGTTGATGATTGCCGAGATCGACTACGCCGACCAAGCCCTGGCGAAAGTTTTGCCGCTGCGGGACACCTTCGCGAGCCTGTTTTTCGCCTCCATCGGGATGCTCATCAACCCGATGGTTTTGGTGGAAAATTTGAACCTAATTTTGGGGCTGGTGATTTTGGTGATGGTTTGTAAGGCGGGGATCATTTTTCCCATCGTTTTGAAATTTGGATATTCGTTCAAAACCGCCATGATCGCGGCCCTGGGGTTGAACCAAATCGGAGAGTTTTCCTTCGTTTTGGCCCGGGAAGGTTTGAAGTTGGGGTTGCTGAGTGAAAAAAAATATCTGCTGATTTTGGGAACCACGGCCATCACTTTGGTGCTGACCCCCGTTTTTTTGCAATGGTCGCCCCGACTCGCCGAGCGCCTGATGAAGGTGCCCCTGTGGTCGGAGTATCTGAAACCGTTCCAAAATGCCAAAGAAATCGCCATGCCGGATCGGATGAAAGATCATGTGGTGGTCGCCGGTTTTGGGCGGGTGGGGCAGGTGGTGGTTAAGATGCTGCAAAATCAGGGGCGGTCGGTGTTGGTGATCGACAACAGCGAGGCGGCGATCCAGCGGCTGCGGGCCCTGGGAATCCCCTACGTTTTGGGGGATGCGGACTCGGAGTTGGTCTTGGAAAAAGTTCACCTGGAACGGGCGCTGTCCCTGGCGATCGCCCTCCCAGACCCGGCCAGCACCCGTGTGCTCCTCAAACGGGCCTTAGCCCTGGCACCGGAGCTGGATGTGGTGGTCCGCGCCCACGACAACAGCGAAATCGAGGTGTTGAACCAGTTGGGGGCCTGGGAGGTGGTCCAGCCCGAGTTCGAGGCGGCGTTGGAGATGGGGGCGCATTTGCTCTCGACCCTGGGAGACAGCCAAACGACCATCCAATCGGTGATCCGGGCGATCCGGGGCGATCGCTACCGGAGCGTGTTGCCGGAACGGGTGACGAGCGTGGAGCTCAAATCTTTGTTGGGGGCGACGGAGGGCCTGTCGAGCGAGTGGGTGGCGGTGAAGCGGGAATCTCCCCTGGCGGGGCAAACCCTGGCGTCGGCCAATATCCGCAATTTGACGGGGGTGACGGTGATGGCGATCGACCGCCAGAACCACATCCTTCGCTATCCTACGGGCGACACGACGCTTCAGGAAGGGGATCTGCTGTTGTTGGTAGGGTCGCAGGAAGAATTGTTTTTATTTAAGACATTGATGCTGGATCCCCTGACGCTAATGGTCAATCAAATGAGCTGGGTCAATTTGGAGCCGGAATCTCCCCTGGTTGGACACAAACTGACCCCGGAAGATTTTGATACGGCTTGGAATGGCATTATCGCGATCCGACGCCAGGGAAAATTGCACCGGCCGACCCAAAAAAATTGGAAGTTGAAATCGGGGGATTTGCTCTTGCTGCAGGGGGATCTGGCGACTTTGGAAGCCCGGGTGGATACTGCGGATGAAAGCGACAAGTGAGATCGAATCCCGATCTCCGCCTTTCGTCGGACGACCCAGCGATCGCGATCGCCCTACGGTGAGATCGACCGCAATCCGTCTGTTTTCAATCTATGTCCCGCCGTCGAAAGCTATTTCAATTTTGTCTGAGTACCGTCCTGACCGCTTTGTTGGTTATCGCTTGCAGTTCCCGCAACTTGCAAGTCACCTCACACAATGGGGATATCCGGATCAATGTCGAACTGCGGCAGGGACGACCTTACTATAGCGTCATCGCCGCCGGAGAAACCGTTATCGAGCCCTCCCCCCTGGGGCTAAAATTTCAAAATGCCTCACCCCTGACGGACGATTTGAGAGTGACCGATACCGAATGGAACGCCGTCGATCGCACTTGGAACCCCGTCTGGGGCACCGACTCCACCATCCGCAACCGCTACAAGGAATTGGTCGTCTCCCTCGAAGAAACCGCCCCCCCCAACCGGCGCTTAGATTTGCTGTTCCGCGCCTACGACGACGGCATCGCCTTCCGCTACCGCCTCCCGGAACAGCCGAACCTGGGGGACTTCAACCTCACCTCGGAAGAAACCTATTTCCGCTTCGCCGAAGATTACAATTCCTGGTGGATTCCCGCCAACTTCGACAGCTACGAACGCACCTACCGCAACACCCCCATCAGCGAAATAGCCGGCCGGGACTTCGACCGAAAGGCGACAGCCTGGGAAGATCTCAAGTTCGCCGAATACACCGAACCCCACGCCGTCAACACCCCCATCACGATGGAGAGTCCCGATCAATCCCGCTATCTCAGCGTCCACGAAGCCGCCCTCACCGACTACGCCGGCATGACGCTCAAAGCCCAGAGCGATCGGCCCCTCACCTTCAAAAGCCACCTCGTCCCCTGGCCGGACGGCGTGAAGGTGAAGGCCTCCACCCCCCACGTTTCCCCGTGGCGGATGGTGCAAATCGCCGACACCCCCGGCGAGCTGATCGAATCCCACCTGATGCTCAATCTCAACGAACCCTCCCGCATCGAGGATACCTCCTGGATCGAGCCGATGAAATATATCGGCATCTGGTGGGGGATGCACCTGGGCAAATTTTCCTGGGCCGCCGGGGAAAATCACGGAGCCACAACCGATCGCGCCAAACGATACATGGACTTCGCCGCCGAGCACGGCATCGACGCCGTTCTGGTGGAAGGTTGGAATACCGGGTGGGAAAGCTGGGGGCAAAAGGACGCCTTCGACTTTACCGAACCCTACCCCGACTTCGACCTGGAGGCGGTGGCAGAATACGGGCGCTCCAAAGGGGTGGCGCTGATGGGCCACCACGAGACGGGCGGCGATGTCGTCAGCTACGAACGGCAAATGCAGGAAGCCTTCCAACTGTACGGCGACCTCGGCGTTCCGGCGGTGAAAACCGGCTACGCCGGCCCCATCCGCCCGGAGGGGCAGCACCACCACGGCCAGTTTATGGTCAACCACTACCGGGAGGTGGTGAAGTTGGCGGCGCGGCATCAAATCGCCATCAACGCCCACGAACCCATCAAAGGGACGGGCATCGAACGCACCTGGCCGAATATGATGACCCGGGAGGGGGTGCGGGGCATGGAGTGGAACGCCTCCAAAGAATTTCCAGACAACCCGCCGGAACATACGCTAATTTTGCCCTTCACGCGGATGCTGGCCGGACCGCTGGACTACACGCCGGGAATTTTCGACCTCGTTTATCCGGAGTACCGGCCGGAGAGCCGGGTGCAAACCACCCTAGCCCAGCAACTCGCCAATCTGGTGATTCTCTACAGCCCGGTGCAGATGGCCGCGGATTTACCGGAGAATTACGAGGGGCACCCGGCCTTCGAGTTTGTGGAGCGGGTGCCGACGGATTGGGACGAGACGCGGGTGATAGACGGCGCGATCGCGGACTACATCGCGATCGCCCGCCGCCGGGGGGAAAGCTGGTATTTGGGCAGCGCCACCGACGCCGAAAAACGCACGTTGGAGATCCCCCTGGATTTCCTGGAGGCGGGGCGCACCTACGTCGCCCACGTCTTTGAAGACGGCGAAGAGTCGGACTATCAAAATAATCCCCAAGCCTATCAAATTAACCGCTATTTGATGACGGGGGAAGATCTCCTGAAAGCGAATCTGGCACCGGGCGGCGGACAGGCGGTGATTTTGGAACCGGCGACGCCCGAGGATTTGCGGAGATATACCCGCTACGGGAATTCGGAGGTCTGATATCATGTCGGTTTGGATACTTACACAATCGTTCGAGAAAAGGCAATAGGCAAGAGGCAATCGGCAAAAGTTTGAAGCCGCTTCAGAAGATGGCACCCAGGAA
>JBNGCR010000080.1:15888-22139 GCA_050045915.1 Limnospira sp. | reverse complement strand
TGGCTTTGGCGGTAATTTCCCCGATGCCGAAGGCGAGGGAAAAGCTTTCCGATTCCGTGCTGACACCGACATCTCCCACGAAGGGAATATTGCCTTTAAAGGCGGTGATATCGGCGTTGAGGAGGTTGGCGGCACCCTGGAGGAGACTTTGAAAGCGCTTGGGTTGCAGGGAAATGCCGCTGGCTTCGAGACTCTGGGACACTTGGCGGGCGATCGCCAGTAAAATATCGCTGATATCCACATCCGCCATATCCAGATCTTGGGAAGACTCAAAATAGACGACGTGAAATTTTTCCGCCTCCAACTCCGTTTTCAACCGGGACAGTTCGGTGGATTTGCCGCAGCCGATGTGTCCGGTAAAAAGCTGGCAGGTGGGTTCTTCGAGGGAAAAGGCGATCGTCCGCTTCAGTTCCCGAATCACGTTAGACCCCCGCACCGGCGCAAAATCGATGTAGTATTGCCGATCCTCCGAATTCGCCATGTTGAGAGTGTAGCGAGGATTGCAGGCTCGAAAAAACTTTCCGAGATTTAGGGACATCCGAATTTCTCCCGACAATTGTTTGATTCTCTTTCCCATTCTCCGCCCCCGCCGTCCGTTCTGGACGGGGGAAAATTTCCAGTCGAGTATCGATTCCGAACCGGAAAATTGCGATCGCCCGTTTCGGGGCGGTTTGCAGATGCCCCCGACACCTCAGCCTGTCTGTTCAATATCGTCGAAAACGGGACTGGCCGGACTCGAACCGGCGACCTAGCGCTTCAGATTTGTGTGAGTTTCCCCACTCTCTGGACTATCCCTTCACCCTAGGCGAACCGCCCGTAGGTGGTGGCCGTTACGTTCGAGAAGCCGTCAACCCGACCCCTCAAACCAGTCTCTGCACCTTCTCCACCCCGAGGGAGTAGAGCTTGGCTCAAGATTACCCTATCCATCATCGGATGAACTTAGGCTTCCTTGAGTTTGACCACATTCACACAAGGGGTTTCCCCACATGGTGCCCGATTCTTCAGGAGGCGCTTGCTCTATCCAACTGAGCCACAGCCCCAGGTGTTAGTCATCTTAACAGATCGAGGGCAGGATTGCCAGGAAGGGAGCCAGAGGAAGACATCAATTGATAATAATTATTAATTGTTAATTGTCCAAGTTTCCGTCCACGGCCCGCCGCCGGTTTCCACGCCGCACAGGGAACTGTGGGCTTCCAGAATCAGCCGGCTTCCCTGCCGCAATTGCAGGGTGACGTCTCCTTTCATGGTGTCGCGGCAGCAGAACGTCAGACCCTCCCGGGTGGGGGCGCGGAGGGGGGTTCCGGGGCGATCGCTTTTCGCCACCAGGGACACTTGAAATTGTCCGTTGTCGGCCTGCATCTGCCAACTTCCCCACGGTTCGATCTGCCAGGAAACTCGGCCATTCCAGGGGACGAACTCGTAAAATTGGCCGCGGTAGTGGATGCCCACCATCGCCACGGATTCCATCCACCACAGGACGCCGCGCCGTCCGCCCCCCGCTGTCAGCGCCAAATCGGGGATTCCGTCGAAACAGTTACAGTTCACCCAAAACCATTTTTCCGGGAAGGCGCCGCCCCAATTTTTTTCGCCGTAGGCCGGGGCGTTGGTAAACTCGTAGCGATCGCCGTTCCATTCGATCCACCCCGTCGCCCAGCCGTGGGCCATCAAGATTTGCCAACCCGGTTCAAATAGGGGCAGAAACGATAACCAACCGGCCGTGGACTGCTGGAGTCGGGCCGGGTTTCCCCAGCCGTAGACGGGGGTGATGGCGTATTGCCACCGGCAGGTGTTCGGCCCGTCTTTGAGGGTGCCCTGGTGCCAGGTCGCCGTCCCCTGATACCCCTGGCGGATGTGGCGATCGAAAAGTTGGGGGTCGAGATAGCCCGGACTGGATGTCAGGTCGGTATTTCCCCAGTGGCCCAATTCCAGGGCATCGGGGGTGGCCCAAAATTTCGTCACGTCGGGGAAGGTGCGGCAGAGGTAGCCGTCATCGGGTCCGAGGATCTGCGCCCCGCCACCGCTGTGGGGCCGGCCCCCCAGGGGATCTTCGATGGAGTACATGAAGGCGAAGGTCTGGCCGGGTTCGGGGAGGGTGACGCGGTAGTACCAGCCCTCGAAGAAACGGCGAGATGCCTGACGGCACGCTTCGCGATCGCTCCCGTCCCAGTGGTAGCCACTGTGGGGGGTTTGCAGGGGATTCGGTTTGGCACTTAGCATAGGGCAGGCAATGTAGGCAAGGGGCAAGGGGCAAGAGGCAAGAGGCAAGAGGCAAGAGGCAACAGTTGGAGTCGGGGCGGAGGTTGAGGTTTTGGGAAGCCGGTATATTAAATGAAGCAGAGATTTTTTGATCGATGATGACCCTTCCCCCGTGGCGATCGCACTTGGCGGCGGCACTGCACCGAAATCGCAGTCTTCCCAATTCCCGTTACCTGCAACTGGCGACCGTCCGGGCCGACGGGCGCCCCGCCAATCGGACGGTGGTATTTCGGGGATTTGCGGACAATAGTAATTGTCTCAAATTTGTCACGGATCTCCGCAGCGAAAAGATCGCCCAGATCGCCCGAAATCCTCGGGGGGAGGCCTGTTGGTACTTTCCCAAAACCCGGGAACAGTTTCGCCTGTCGGGGGAGTTGAGGGTCATTGGCGATGAGTCAGGCGATCGCGATCTCGACGCCCTCCGCCATAAAGCTTGGCAGGAATTGTCCGATCGCGCCAAACCGCAATTTTTCTGGCCCGAACCGGGGGAGGAGCGATCGCCCGCGAGTGCCTTTGAACCGCCCGATCCCATCCCGGAAAAAGCCCCGTCCCTGTTTGCTTTGCTGCTGTTGCAACCGGAGTGGGTGGATCATTTGCGGTTGCGCGGCGAACCGCAGGATCGGATCATTTACACTTGTCGGGCGGACGGGACTTGGCGCGATCGCGCTGTCAACCCTTAAATGCCGGAACCGTCGAAAAATTCCCGGAACGCCCGATCCTCGATGCGGCAGCTTCGGCTTAAGGTGGCGACTTCCGGGGATACCCTGTCAAAAGATTGGGAATTGGCACCCACGCCAGCCTTCACCCGGACGACCCCTTCTTCCCGCAGGTCTTCCATCTGCTGTTCCAGGGTTTCGATGCGATCGACCAAAGCGCGGATGACCACGGCTTCGGAGTCCGGGAGACTGCCGTGTTCGAGGGGATCGACCCGGGCGCCGGAGCGGTACACCACGCGGCCGGGAACCCCCACCACGGTGCAGTTGGAGGGGACATCCCGCAACACCACGGAACCCGCCCCGATGCGGACGTTGTTGCCGATTTGCAGGTTTCCGAGGACTTTGGCGCCGGCCCCGACGACGACATTTTCGCCGAGGGTGGGGTGACGCTTGCCGCTTTCCTTACCCGTCCCCCCGAGGGTGACGCCCTGGTAAATCAGGCAGAAGTCGCCCACGATCGCCGTTTCGCCGATCACCACCCCCATGCCGTGGTCGATGAACACGCCCTGTCCGATGGTGGCGCCGGGGTGAATTTCGATGCCGGTGACGAACCGAGACAGGTGGGAGATCAGGCGGGGGATGAAGGGCAAGCCGATGCAGTACAGCCAGTGGGCTAGGCGGTGGAACAGCAGGGCTTGCAGGCCTGGGTAGCAGAACAGGACTTCTAGCCAGTTGCGTGCAGCAGGATCGCGATCGAAGATAATGCGAAAGTCAGCTCGAAGGGTCTTTAGCACGATCAAAAACCAATTTTTGTTAAACAAATCACTTATCTATGTTAAAGGATGAGTGCTTTTTCGAGAAAGGGATTTGTCAAGATTTACTCAAATCGAAGGATGGCCCACTCTTTCGCCCGTGGGATAGAGACTCTCGCCCTCACCCCCAGCCCCTCTCCCTCCCAACTTTGGGAGAGGGGGGCCAAACCGCCGGATTTTCTCTCTTGTTTGATATCATGTCCGCAAAAATAGTTTTTATAAAAACTATTTTGGTCAGTCATTGGATACTCAGAAATCTATCGGAAAACTGATGATCCGAAACTCGATATGACGGGTGCGCGGTTCCTCCCAGAATTGAGATGCCGGGGGGGCGAGAACTTCCCCTCTCCGTGTTCTCTGTGCCTCTGTGGTGAAATTTTCCGAATCCCCCCGTCCGTATCTTCAACCCGGCGGTTTGGATCTGCTACGATCGCGCGATCCGAGTCGCATTCAGAATCGCCAATAATGCCACCCCCACATCGGCAAAAACCGCCTCCCAAATGGTCGCCAATCCGAAAATTCCCAACAGGATAAAAAAGCCTTTAATCCCGATCGCGAATCCGATATTTTGCCACACGATCCGGCGAGTTTTTCGCCCCATCGCGATCGCCCGACTCACAAAAGAGGGAGAATCGGTCATAATCACCACATCCGCCGTTTCGATCGCCGCATCGGAACCCATCGCCCCCATCGCGATACCCACATCCGCCCGGGCGATGGCGGGGGCGTCGTTGATGCCGTCCCCCACGAACGCCACCCGTCCGCCATCCTTACGCAACAACTGTTCCAGGCGATCAACCTTATCCTCCGGCATCAATTCGGCGTGGTAGCCGTCGAGATCCAGGGTGCGGGCGATGCGTTCGGCCACGGTGCGATCGTCCCCCGTCAGCATCACCGTCCGGTCTACCCCCAAATCCTTCAGCGCCCGGACCGCCGACACCGCATCCTCCCGCAGGCGATCGGCGATCACGATATATCCGGCATAGCGGCAGTCCACCGCCAGATGAATCGCCGTGCCCCCCACGTCGCAGAGGGGATGGTCGATATTTTCCATGTGCAACAAGCGATCGCCCCCGGCAATTACCGTTTGATTCTGCAATTTTCCCTTGACGCCGCACCCGGCAATTTCCTGGTAATTTTCCACCGATATCCCCTCCAAAGATTGCCCGTAGGCGTCGCGAACCGCCCGGGCGACGGGGTGGTTGGAAAGGGATTCGATCTGGGCGGCAATTTTCACCAGTTCGGATTCCGTAAAACCATTGTGCGGCACCACTTCCGTCACCTCAAATACTCCCTCGGTCAGGGTTCCCGTTTTGTCAAATACAACAGTTTTCACCGCCGCCAAATCGTCCAAAAACGTCGAACCCTTCACCAAAATTCCCTGCTTCGCCGCCCCGCCGACACCGCCGAAGTAGCCCAGGGGGATGCTGATCACCAAACCGCAGGGGCAGGAAATTACTAATAAAATTAATGCCCGGGAAAACCACTCCTGATAACTGCCGAAATTTAGCAGCGGGGGAAGTAACGCGATCGCGATCGCCAACCCCACCACTACCGGCGTATAATACCGGGCGAAGGTGGTCATAAATCGTTCCGTTTTCGCCTTCCGACTCTGGGCGCTTTCCACCAATTCCAAAATTTTGGTAATCGAAGATTCGGCGAACAATTTCGTCACCCGCACCGTCAAAACTCCGGTTTTGTTGACGGTTCCGGCGAGGACGGTTTCCCCCACTTCCACCGAACGGGGGACGGATTCTCCCGTCAGCGGCGAGGTGTCGATTTGGGAGGTTCCGGATATTACTTCTCCGTCCAGGGGGATTTTTTCACCGGCTTTAATTAAAATCGTATTTCCCACCGTCACCGACTCCGGAGAAACGGCCTGCAATTCCCCGTCTACCAGCAAATTTGCGCTGTCGGGGCGCACTTCCAACAGCGATCGGATTGATCGCCGCGATCGCTTCACGGAATACTCTTGAAATGCCTCCCCGATGCGGTAAAATAACATCACGGCCACGGCTTCGGGAAGTTGGTTGATGGCGATCGCGCACAGGGTCGCCAAACTCATCAAAAACGTCTCGTCGAACACCCGCCCCCGGAAGATATTCCGTCCGGCGCTGCGGAGCACTCCCCACCCACAGGCCAGGTACAGGGGAATGAACACGAGATATTCCCCCCAGCCGAACGCCACCTGCTTCAGCCACCCGTGGAATATCAGCGCCAGGACGTAAATTGCCGTTATCACCGCCAGAGGCAAGACTTCCTCCCGCAGGCTTTCCGGTTCGGGTTGGGCAGTTTTGGGCGCGGGGGCGTCCCCGTGACAGGAACAGCAACGATCTTGTGTCGCCATCGATTGTCCTCCGTGAGGGTGCGAATACTTGCTCTAGTTTGACATCCTCTCTCGGGAAATTAAAGGCGACAAGAGGGGACGGCTGTAAACCCCCCCTCTATTTCTGGTGGCGATAGTCTTCGCTCCCAAGTACGGCATCCGGGCTCAGAGTTTCCGAAAGCCCTCCGAAGTTTCGTCGGG
>JBNGCR010000080.1:10105-15788 GCA_050045915.1 Limnospira sp. | reverse complement strand
AAACTCTCATAGAAACCCGGTTTCTTATAGTTGCAAAGAGTGAAAATTATCCGGGACGGAACAGGCGACGCGGACACCGAAGTTGCGGTTGTAGAAGTTGTCCGGTTCAAACCCGACGCGGCTGGCACAGCGACAGCCTACAGGAACGTAGTTCCATGAACCGCCCCGCAGAACTCGGCGTTCTTTTGCATTTATTAAATTTACTAAATTATCAACATAGTTATCATACACATCTTTTTCATCCCAAACTCGACCCTCCGTTGGTGCCCCGTTGTAATTCTCATGCCAGGGGTCGGCGCACCACTCCCAAACATTCCCGTGGATGTCATACAAGCCAAAAGCGTTGGCGTGTTGGAAATGACCGACGGGGGTCGTTTTTTTGCGGTAGACTCCCTTGACTCCTGAGCCGTAGATGAGGTTGCCATTGTAGTTGGCGAGGTCGGTACTCAAGGTTTCACCAACATGAAACGGGGTGGTGGTTCCGGCTCGGGCTGCATATTCCCACTCAGCTTCACTGGGCAATCGGTAGGGCTTGCCAATTTTTTTGGAGAGACGGGCGCACCACTCGAGTGCATCATACCATGAAACTTTTTCGACGGGAAGATTTGAGTAATTTCTTGAGGAGTCGGGGTCGGGGTCAAGGTCGCGTCGGAGTTTTGGGAAGCTGGCGACTTGTCGCCATTGTTTCGGCGTGACAGGATATTTCCCCATCAGGAAGGGTTGGAGGGTGACTCGGTGTTGGGGTCTTTCACTCTCATCACTTCCTGCTTCAGAACTCGGTGCACCCATCATAAAAGTACCCCCCGGAATTAATACCATTGTCAAAGTCACACCATCTCCAAGGTCTTCGATAATGTATTTGGCTTGACCCTGACGGCGATTAATTTTTCTCCCCCTTTCATTGACTGTGACAATATCAAATTCAAAGGTATTATTTTGGGGTTTGGCGGGAATCTTGATTTGGGGTGAAGGTGGAACTGTACCCGACGAAGGTTGTAAATCTGCCAAAACTTCCGCGACGGACTGATAGCGACTTTTGGGTTTGGTTTCCACCAAACGATCTAAAATTTTGCCGAATGAGTCACTGACCCGATTTCCATTCAAATAATCTCGCCAGACCCATTCTGCCTCCATCGCATCATATAAATCAAAAGGATTCATCTGAGTCAATAAATGCAAACAGGTCACACCCAAACTATATAAATCGCTGATATATTTGGGTTTTCCCATCGCCTGTTCCGGGGCGCAGTATTCGGCCGAACCGATAATCGTTCCGGTGACGCTGAGGGACGTGCGCGGCACCTGTTTGGCGGCACCGAAATCGACGATGACTAATTTTTGATCGCTTTTTCGTCTGATGATATTTTCCGGTTTGATGTCCCGGTGGATGACTTTTTGACTGTGGACAAAATCTAAAACCGTCAACAAATCTTCTAACAGTGACCGGATTTGGTTTTCGGTGAACGCGCCATTATTTTCCAATTCTTGTTGCAGGGTGTCCCCGTCGATAAATTCTTGCACCAAATATTGCCGGTTATCGGCGGTGAAATACGCCAAAAGTTCGGGGATTTGGGGATGTTTGCCCAGTTCTTCCAGACGCCGCGCCTCCTGGTCGAAAAGTTCGGCGGCTTTTTGTAGTGTAGCGGTTCCCTGCGCCTGGGGGAGAAGTTGCTTGATGACGCAGGGGGGTTTGGAGGGTTTGCAGTCATCGACGGCGAGGAAGGTGCGTCCGAAGCCGCCCTGTCCGAGTATCCGTTTTGCCCGATAGCGTTCGAGGAGTCGCAGTTTGCCGCCGCATTTCTGGCAAAATTGGGAACCGTCGGGGTTGCCGTGGAGACAGTCGGGGTTGAGGCACTGGCTCATGATTCGGGATGGTTGCTGATATCTGATTTTATTCTATGGCAAAATCAGGTTATTTTGACGGAATAATCCTCCGTGTCCTCTGTGCCTCTGTGGTTTTTTAAGTTCAACCGTTTATATATTTCCCCCCTCGCCCAAGATTGGGAGAGGGGTCGGGGGTGAGGGCTGACAAGGGGTCTAAAAAACGAAAGCTTCCCACCGTTTATCACTGGAAGGAAGCTCTCGTTTATAATTATCCTGGCACCTTGCTATTTTCCCAGGCGGCTACCCGCCAAGTATCTTCGCCGTTTCAGCGTTTCACATCCGAGTTCGGGATGGATCGGTGTGGGTCCACTGAGCCATAGGCACCAGGAAAGCTTTAAAATCTTTCGCTGGGTTCGAGAGTGCGCCGTGGCGCTTTCCTCTCTCGCACAATTAACAATAGTAGTGCCTCCTTTCGGAAAAGTCAACCCCTTTGGGAAAATTTTTTTGGATTTTTCCCAAACCCAGACACGGCGGGAGGTTCGCCCGTCCTATCCCGGCGGCAGCAGCGCTTCGAGTTCCAAACCGGCGGCGGCCCGGGCCAATTGTTCCACGTCCTTGGGATTGTCCAAATACGGGAGGACGCCCAAAATCGGGATTTGGGTCAGGGGAGTTATCAGATCGGCCGGAGTCCAGTTGTCGATGTCCGCTTCGGTGCGGGGTTCGACGCAGTTGAGGACGATGCCGCGCAGGTTGACGCCCGACTGGCGGGCGAGGGCCACATTCGCCACCGACTGGGCGATCGCACCCAGTCGCACCGGCACCACCAGCACCGTCGGCAACCGCCAGTCCCGGGCTAAATCCGCGACGGTGAGTTCCCGAGTGACGGGAGAACCCAACCCCCCCAAGGCTTCCACCAGCACGAAATCCCGGCTTTGACGCAGGTGGTTGAGGGCGGACCAAGCTTTTTCCAACTCTACGGTACGATTTTCTCGCTCCGCAGCCAAGGGGGGAGCCAGCGGCGCCTGGAAATGCAGGGGTGCGATCGCTTCCAAGGACTCTTCGGGAAAAAACAGGTCGCGATACAGTTCGCGATCGCCCATTCCCGACTGTAGCGGCTTCAGGACGCCCAAATTGCGGGAGTCTCGATGGGTTTTCCAATAGGCAATTAAAGCACTGGTTAAAACGGTTTTTCCAGCTTCCGTATCCGTTCCGGTAATCAGCAGTGTATTGTCCACGTTCTCCTCAAATTTCGCTCGTTGTTGGGCTTTAGCCCCCGATGCGCCCAAGGGCAACAACAAATCATTTTATATTAATTTATTTTGCACTGCCGAAATGACCTCGGCGATGCGATCGCTCGGTGCCGCGGACATGAAAACCCCCGGATAAAGGGCACTTCCCCAGTCGGGATGGAGGGCGAGGGAACACAATCCCCGCTGGAGGGGAAAGTTTAACAAGGTGGCGACGGTTGCCGCGTCGCTGTGGTGCAATTCGCCGGGTTTTGATAGCATCGGATAGCCGGTTTTGGGGTCGATGATATCGGTCATCCAACCCCGTCGGTTTAGTTGGGAGGCAACGTTGGAAGAAAAATTTAAAAAGCGATCGCGCAATTGATTTTTTTCTGCTTCTATTTCCGGGGCGATCTCGGTGAGAGGAAATCGCGATCGCTGCAATAGGACAACCACCCGGATTTCGTCGGCATTCCACTCCGGCAAAATTCGCGTCAGATTGTCCCTCAAAAAAGGGGTGGGAGGGTGGATCGAGATTTGGGACGGGCGATCGCCTTCTGTCCCGGAATTTTCGGTCGGAATGGATAAAATTTTTGACATCACTTATCACTGCCAGTATCATTGGGGCAACCCTATAAGGTTGCCCCCACATTTTGGTTTTTCTCACACCAAAATTGTCCGTTTCAACTTTATTTAAGCACAATTTTTATACAGCATTTGTTCCCAAGCGTCGGCTTCTATGGGGCGGCTGAACCAGTATCCCTGAATGCGATCGCAGCGGTGATTTTGTAGAAATACCTTGTCCGCTTCGTTCTCGACTCCTTCGGCGACCACTTTCAATCCGAGGGTGTGGGCGAGTTGAATGATGCTGCAAACGATCGCGGCGTTTTTCGGATTTTCGGAGACGTTGTGAATGAAGCAGCGGTCAATTTTAAGGATGTCGAAGGGGAACTGTTGCAGGTAACTCAAGGAAGAATAACCCGTCCCGAAATCGTCCAAAGAAAGGCGGACTCCCAAGGCTTTGAGTTCCTGCAAGGTCGCGATCGCACCTTCGGGATCGTCCACCAGGACACTTTCGGTCAATTCCAATTCTAAATTTTCGGGATTGAGCCCGGTTTCCTCCAGGATTTCTGCCACGCGATCGCAGAGATTGCGTTGGCAAAATTGTAAGGCTGACAAGTTGACCGAAACGGAGATATTGAACCCCCGATCTTGCCAAATTTTCGCCTGTCGGCACACCTCCTCGATCATCCAGTTGTCCAACTCGATAATCAAACCCGTTTCTTCCGCGAGGGGGAGAAATTTTCCGGGAGAAACCAAGCCCCGCTTGGCATTTTTCCAGCGGACTAATGCTTCTGCACTCATCCCCATTCCCGTGGACAAATCCAGTTGAGGTTGATAGTAAACGATGAGTTCGTTTTCCGTCAAAGCGTGGCGGAGATCGCTTTCTAACATGAGGCGATCTTTGGTATTGACGAGAAGATCGTCGGTATAAATAACGGGACGGGGACTCGGCTGCTGTCTGGCGTGGTGGAGAGCGATATTTGCTTTTCCCAGTATCCGTTCCCAACTGCGATCGTCTCCGGGATAGAACGCCATTCCCGCACATCCGCCGGTTCCCAGGTGATAATTCAACAGGGAAAATGGTTCGGCGAGGATCGCCAGAATTTCTCGAATTTTTTCAGCCGCTTCTTGTCGGTTCGATACCGGAGATAAGAGGATTCCGATTTGTTCGCCATTCGACCAGATGATGCTTCCGGTGTCGCCCAAATGGGAAACTATTCGTGCGATCGCCCCCTCGAATAATAACCGGCTGCACTCCGCACCGAAACTGTTTTTGTATTCCTCCAACCGCTCCAAGCTTAACAATGCGATCGGGATATTTTGACCTGGTTTAAAATGGTTTAATAGCAGCAAATTAAATCTATCTTGTAAGCCAATTTTGGCATCAATTTTTGTTAAATTATCGTGAAAAATTTTAACATCAATAGAGGGTAAATTTGGGTGAATATATGGGATATTTAAAATTCGATTTCTTGTCCGTTTTTTTAATTGAGATTGCATCGCCCCCAGCAATTCAGATTTGCTGTAGGGTTTGGTGAGATAATCGTCGGCACCCAACTCCATTATCCGTCTTAGCAAGGCGCGATCGCTCTCCGCCGTCAGGCAAATAAAAGGGATGTCGGCCGTCGTTTCGTCGTTTCTTATCTGTTCCAAAATCGCATATCCATCCAAGTCCGGTATCATCAAATCGCAGAGGATCAAATCGGGTTTTTCGGTGCGGGCGAGTTCGAGTCCGGTTTGGCCTTTTGTCGTCCCGATCGCCTCGAAGGATTCGCATTTGAGCAATTTGACGAGACTATTTAATAAAATGCGATTGTCCTCGATGACCAAAATTTTGTTCATGGCTCGGTTTCTCCTGGGTTGGGAAAGATTGGGTTTCGGACCCGGACGCTGAGATTCTGGATTGATACATAGATTTTGCGACATTTTTTTGACTGCGATCGCGGAGTCAAATTCACCTAAAAAGGCACGGTGGCGACCGTTCCTCACTGAGGGTTCCCGATCGCGGCTATCTTCGACTCTATGTTTAGAATAAATAATTTTTGGGATGTAGCCAGTGATATCGGTCA
>JBNGCR010000080.1:0-10005 GCA_050045915.1 Limnospira sp. | reverse complement strand
GGTTCGTCCCACTCCAGCAGGTTGGCCAGCCAAGTTCCCAGAGAATCCACTAAAATGCAGGTATCCGGCGCCGATGCCGATGTGAGGGCCGCCGCCAAGTCCACCGGCACCTCCAACGTCTTCCAGTCGGGCGGACGGCGCGATCGGTGGAGTCGGATGCGATCGCACCATTCGCGATCGGTGTCATCCGTCCGGGATGTCGCCGCGTAAATGACCCGCTTTCCCGAATTTTGGGCCAACATTTCCGCCCACTCGCTTTTGCCCGACCGCGCCGGGCCCGTCACTAAAATTAATCGCCGGGAAATATGGGTTGACGCACTCATGAAATTTTTCTGCTAAAGTGTAGGTTTTGGAGTTTTCTGATTTTCGAGCCGCCCGGGGGGCGATCTGCCAATGCCAAAATGGAAGCTGACCACTGAATTTACCTTCGATAGCGCCCACTATATCAGAGATTACGACGGCCCCTGCGGTCGCCTCCACGGACACACTTATAAAGTGCGGGTCGAAGCCACATCCAACCAACTCCACACCTCGGAATACTGTCCCCATCCGGTGATGGTGGCGGACTTCCGCAGCCTGCGTTGGGCGAAGCGGGACGTCGAAAAAGGTGGACTCGATCATGGTGTCTTAAATGAAGTCCTGCCGCCGAAGTACGAGACGACGGCGGAAATGATCGCCCAGTTTATCTACGACGAAACCAAGAAGCGCGTCCCGGAGGGCGTCCGCTTGAAAGTGATGGTTTCGGAAACCCCGAATTCCTGGGTGGAGTACGAAGACGAATCTTAATTAACAATTAATAATTAACAATTAACAATTAATAATTTGGGTTTCAATTTTCTCTCTTTTGGGAGAGGTAATTAGATCAGAGCCGCTGGTTTGACCCCCGAGCGATCGCCCCCAGCTTCCCGTGGGGGCAACCTTATAGGGTGGCCCGATGTTTGAAGATTTAACCGGATTTGATAGGATTGATTGTTAATTTTTAATTGTTGAGGGCTTCCCCCGCCACCTGTTAATGAATCGTTAAAATTTTCTCCTCAAAATCGGGGCAAAATTTAATCTTATCCTAATGTTTTGGAGGGCGGTGGCGAGGCTGGCTTTTTTGACCAGCCTTGCCTATAGCAATGTGAAATGATTCGTGAAAACTACAGGGTAAGAGCCCCCAGAATTGGGGGTTTGGGGGCTAGATCTTTTTCAGAATGACTTCACACTGCTATACTGTAAAGAAGACCTCGGGGTTGAGAATATGGAAGTTCAGTTTAATATTATTCGACAAGCTAAAAATGCGGAGCCGCGGGTTCAAAGTTACCGCCTGGATGTCGATCCGGGAACGACCATTTTAGAATGTCTGAATCGGATCAAGTGGGAGCAGGACGGCACCTTGGCTTTTCGCAAAAATTGCCGCAACACCATCTGCGGCAGTTGCTCGATGCGAATTAACGGGCGATCGGCCCTGGCCTGCAAAGAAAACGTCAGTTCCGAATGGGAACGCCTCGAACGCATCGCCGCAGCCAATTCCGACGCCGACGGCGACGACTCCATCCCCACCTTCACCGTCGCACCGATGGGCAATATGCCCGTGATCAAAGATTTGGTGGTGGACATGGCGGACTTTTGGAACAACTTGGAAGCCGTCGAACCCTACGTCAGTACGGAAGCCCGCAAAATCCCGGAACGGGAATTTCTCCAGAGTCCGGAGGAGCGGGAAAGTCTGAACCAGAACGGCAACTGCATCCTCTGCGGCGCCTGTTACTCCGAATGCAACGCCCGGGAGGTGAACCCGGCTTTTGTCGGCCCCCACGCCCTCGCCAAAGCCCAGCGGATGGTGCTCGACTCCCGAGACGATCGCACCGAAGCCCGCCTGGAATCTTACAACGAAGGTATCGGGGGGGTTTGGGGCTGCACCCGCTGCTACAACTGCAACACCGTCTGTCCGATGGAAGTCGCCCCGATGGATCAGATCGGCAAGATCAAGCGGGAAATCCTCGATCGCAAGACAGCCCGAGACAGCCGCCCCATCCGCCACCGCAAAGTCATGATCGATTTGGTGAAGCAGGGGGGATGGGTTGACGAGCGGAAATTCGGCGTGATGGTGGTCGGAAATTACTTCCGAGATCTCGAGGGCCTCCTGAGTCTGGGTCCCCTTGGGTTCCGCATGGTGCTGCGGGGCAAATTCCCCCTCTCCTTTGAACCCTCCGAAGGGACTCGAACCGTGCGATCGCTGATCGAATCGGTGCAACGTTTGGAACAGGAGAAACCATCAAAAATTGACAATTGACAATTGATAATTGACAATTAATTTTTGGACTCCCGACTCCCACCCCAGATGTTTTTTAATTGACGATCAGGATTTGAGAGCATGACTTCCCCGAGCCCTTCCGACACCGAACAGCCGACCCAAACCCCCCCCGCCGAACCCGAACCGAGTTTCGGTTGGACATCCTACGCCGAACAGATCAACGGGCGATTTGCGATGGTGGGATTCGTGATTCTGCTGTTGCTGGAATTTTTCACCGGCCAAGATCTGTGGACTTGGCTGGGTTTGCGCTGAGAGCTGTCAAATCAATGATTTTCCCTGATTCCCTAATACCGACTCCCGCCGCCACAGATGTTGAATTTGGGGGTGAAAGCCGGCGGGGAATCGGGGTTTTTGCCCCAGCGACTACTGAGCTTCACTGACTTGGAGCAAATATTCGCCCCGTCCTTGGTCGTCGTAGGCATTGACGATAACGCGATAGATGCCCGTACTCGGCAAGGTGAGAGTAATTTCGGAATTGGTATTGGTTTCGTCGATATCGTCGTGTTCGGCGAGCAGTTCGTCGTCCGGGGTGAACAGAGCCAGATAGGTGTCAAACTCGGAACTTTCGACGCGGATGGTGACGGTCTGTCCTTCCTGTCCCGAAAAGGTATACTCGTCGTACAAGCTGCCGTCGGCGGGCAGAACCGAGTCCCCCTCTTCCAACACGCCCTCCTCTTCGAGAATCATTCCCGGTGTCGGGGATTCCGCCGGTTCGGGAGTCTCCATCGGTTCCGGCGACTCTGCCGGCTCGGGCGGAAATTCCGGTGCCGGCGTTATCATGTTATCTGGAGTCTCCATTTCATCATCCGGAGTCTCCATTTCATCCGGAGACGCTTCCGGTTCGAGGGGTTCCATATCCTCGGGGACTTCCGGTTCTTGAGTCAGGCGGAACTCTCGGGCGATCGCGGACGGGGGTGAAAGTAGAAGGTAAACGGGCACAATCGCGAGCAAGCTGGCGCCCGCGGCCCAAAATTTGACGTGCATAAATTACCTCACACGGGAAGACAGTAAGGGACGTTAACAGTCTACAGACAGAACCGGGCAGGGCGATCGCGATTTTTCGACGTCAACCTAACGGACTCTGAGCAGGTACTCACCCCGACCCGTACTATCATAGGCGTTCACGACGACTCGATATAGACCCGTCGCCGGCAAAGTCACGATCAGGCGGGAGTTGCGATTCGACTCGCTCACATCGTCATTTTCTCCGACGAGCTGGCCGTCGGGGCCGAATAGAGCCAGATAGGGGTCGAAATCCGAACTTTCCAGATCGATCGTCACCGACTGCCCCGCCTCTGCTTCAAACGTATACTCGTCGTACAGGCTGCCATCCGAAGGAAGCACGGAATCCCCCGACTCCAACACGCCCTCTTCCTGCAAGATGAGACGGCGCGGCTCAGTTGCCCGGGGGTCGTCATCCGGACTCCGCAACCGCAACTGGTAAGTCCCCGACTGTCCCGCTTCGTAGGAATTCGCCAAAAAGGTGTAAATGCCGCTCTCGGGCAACGTCACTTCGATGCGGGCGTTTTTGTCGCCCCCGCTGTCGTCGTCCTGGGCTAGTTCCGCCCCCTCCGCATCCATCAAAATCAAATAGGGGTCGAACTCGCGGCTGGTCATTTCCAGGATCACCCGCTGGCCCGCCTCTCCTTCAAACATATAAAGATCGTAAAAACTCTCATCGACGGGCAGCACGCTGTCCCCTTCTTCGAGTCTCCCCGTCACTTCCGGGCCATTCAATTCCAGTTGTTCGGCGTCTTCGTTGCCGAACATGACGGGACGCTGCTGTTGGGGGGTCTGGGGGGCGCGTCCGTCCCGGACTGCCTGCAGGAAAGGTGGCACGTTGTCCACGGAAATGGCGAAGCCGATGCCGATGTTGCCGCCACCCCGGCCCCGGGTGAAAATGGCGGTGTTCACCCCGATCAGTTCCCCCTTGCTGTTGAGGAGGGGGCCGCCGGAGTTGCCGGGGTTGATGGCGGCGTCCGTCTGGATTAAATTGCGATCGGGGTCGATGCGGCTGACGATGCCGACGGTGAAGGTGTTTTGAAATTGGCCGAAGGGGTTGCCGATCGCAAAGGCTCGCTGTCCCACTTTGATCGTCCCGGGGCGGGCGATGGGGATGGTGGGTAAATTGCGGGCATCGCGAATTTTCAGGACGGCCAGATCCAGCCCGTTTTCCCCGTAGGCTACCACGTCCGCGATCGCCTTGCTGCCGTCCGAGAGGGTAACTTCCACTTCGCCGCCCTGGGAGACGACGTGGGCGTTGGTGAGTACCATCCCGTCTGCGCTGATAATTGTGCCACTGCCGTTGGTTTTTTCCGTATCGATGGATACGACGGCGGGGCTGGCCTGTTCGTAAACTTTGATATTGACCTGCTCGACAATATCCTGGGCGAGGAGAATGCCAGATTGAGCAGATTTGACTACGGGAGAACCGGAACGGACGGCGGTCAATTCGGGGGGACTGGCCTGGGCGACGGCGATCGCACCTGAGCTGGCGACGACGGCCAAGAGTCCGGAGGTGAGGAAGTGCAGGGGGGTGGAGTTCATCAATTTTTCCCGCTGGGTACCCCCTCTCCATTTGAATGGGTCGCCGGGGTAGAAAGTGGGGCGGGTCTACCACTTTCCGCTGAACAAGTGGATGCAACTACAATGGCGGTTCGTTCCGAACAGGCGATCGCAAGAGTGGCGATCGGGTTTGAATCTCAAATCGATCGCGACAGATTAAATAAAATTATACCGATCGAATCGGCTATTGCCCGCCGCGCCGAACTGCGGGGAATTTGAGATTTTCCTCGTTTGCCCAATTACTGCGGCGCGAGCGGCACGTTTAAAGCTTGGCCGAATCGGTTGTAGACGACGATATCCCACTGTCCGTTGAGGCTGGACTCGAAGGCGATGAGGGTGCCGTCGGCGTCGATGGTGGGGTGGCGAACTTGGGCGTCGAGGTTGGCCGTGAGATTCCGCAACTGGCGGGTTTGGCGGTTGTAGAGGTAGATGTCGGAGCGTCCGCCCCGGGTGGAGGCGAAGACGATGTAGTTGCCATCTTCGGAAATGGCCGGGTGCGAGGCGATCGCATCCATCGCGTTGAGCCCCGGCAGGTCGATCGATTCTTCGGTTTCGCGGTCGTAGAGGTAGATATCCTGGCGGTTGAGGCGATCGGAGGCGAAAATCAGATACCGCCCGGAAATTTTGGGGCTCATCTCCGCCTGGGGGGAGTTCGGGGCGGTACCCCCGGAGTTGAAAGGAATATTGAGTAGCCGCGGATATCCGCCACAGCCGCCGAGGAGTCCCAGCAGCGCGATCGCGCATAAAAATAGCCAGCAGCGTTTCACCATTTTCTATCAATTCTTAATCATCGGCGGTCATCAAAAATTGACCCACATATTATAGCTGAAAATCCGGCATCTCCCTTTCAATGCAACTCAATCCCCGGAAACTAGCCTCACTGAAATTTGAGTCGTTCGCAGGGGGCGCCAGAATCCGTGACTGGCAATTATATTTTTACCGGGGGGAACTTCAGGCAAGGGGGATTTTAACTCGCGATTTGAACCACTACGCCACCTCTGTCGATTCCGCAAATTGCCAATAGGTGATGCCATCTTTTTTGTCGTGGATGACCAAGCCGAACCATTCCAAACGTTCCAGGTTTTCCGTAATGGCATCCAGTTTTTTGGAGGTGTTGCGGCCTTTGAATTGGGCGGCGATTTGTTGCACCGTCCAGTCCCCTTTTCCGGTTCGCAGCAGGTCGCGGACGGCGGCGAGCTGGTCTTTGGGTTTCGTCGGCCATTTCTGCTGTTCGACGGGTTCGACGACGGGTTCTTCCGGGGTGGCGATGCCTTCCAGGGTGGGCTGGTGTTGCACTTCGTCGGGGGCTTGGTATTCGGGACGCAGCCAGCGGATGAGGCCGTTTCGTTCCTCTGCGGCGCGTTCGGCGTTGAGGGCGACGAGGCGTTCTAAGATTTGGTTTTCAAGTTGTTCTTTGGGGTCGTTTCGGGTGTCGGAGGGGGCGGTTTGGGTCTGGGTTTGTTCCCACAGGGGAATGAGATCTTCCCAGCCGTAGGCCTCAAATACGGCGCGATCGAGGTCGTCGTGAATTTGTTTTAAAATGGAGACGAGGGCTTTATTATTGTAGTCCCGATCTTTGTCGGTGAAGGGTTCCCCGGCGCGAAGTTTTTCCAGGAGGTTATACATCCCGGTGAGGGTGATTTCGGGATGATTGGCTTGGACTTGTTTTCGATGGGCGTCCAATCGTTCTCCCAGTTCTCGGATTTTCTGTTTTTGGTCTGGGGTGGGATCGGGGAATGGGAAACAATCAAAACATTTAGTTTTTGAGTAAACAGGTGTATTTCCCTTCCCTCTTCGTCCTCCTGCTGCAACTGCCCATTGAACATGAATTTGACCAGATAAAACTCCCAGCAAAAAAGCGTCCTCACTACCAAATACTACCAACTTATGTTCGGGCAAAAAATCAAAATTAACAAACAAAAAAACTCTATATTCTGCTGTTTCAGAGGTCACAATATATCTTTTCAGACCTTTAATAGATTGACGAGTTTTCGGCATGACTTCTGAAAAAATCCACCAGTTCTCTCTTCGTGACTTCCTATTATTTAAATCACGTTTAGGCTTGACCTTTTCAAGAATTTGTTGATATGCATCTGGAGCCGCTTTACGAGCTTCTTCTGGACTCATACCATAAAAGTCAATCACCCTCAAATTTCGAGACTTTTTCATGACATCATTGCCATTAATAACTCTGCGAATGATTTCATTGTGGGGCTGTAAACTCGAATCACTCGTTACTAAAAATCCCCTGTTACCCAACATCATACCCATACCTGCAATTTTGGAATTTGCGATCAGTTGATTTGTTCCTAAGACATTAGCACCAATACTTAAATCAGGCTGAATAATGCCCAAACTTTTTTCGGTTTTTATGTATACTTCTCCTTGCTCTTTATCGCTTTCTTCTGAGACAACAATTTCTAGTTTTCCGATGGTTTCCTGTTCACCTTGTGTGCCGGCAGTCATTGCAATCCTAACGGCAGCACAATTTTCATTGTCAACCCACGGATGATTGGGTATTGCAAAGCATATATAAATCGAACTATTTTGCTGTTCTCTTGATTTTCGCAGGGACTCTTGAATGACTCTTCTATTAAAAATTTGGGTGATGCTGTTTGTTGTAACAAATCCAAATCGAAGGATTTTTTCGATCATTGCTAAATGGGCAGCATATTTCCACCAGTACATCACAAAATCAGAACTATCTGGAATCTCATTTTTGTAGATCCTGCGTAAATTTTCTACATAACCTTCGCCCAGCCTTTCAATCATATAGAGTTTTCCAATAAACGGAGGATTAGAAACAATATAATCCGCCTCCGGCCACTCCGCCAGACGGGGATTGATGTAGCGATAAATGGGAATGCGATCGCCCGGATCGGGAACCTCTTCCCCTGTCACCGGATGCGTCATCATCCCCCCGCCCCAGCGAGTCCGGACTTCCCCAGTTTTCGGGTCGATATCCGGTTCTTTCCCGTCGTAAGCCAACACCGCATCCCGACATTCAATATTCCCGAAGGCTTGCAAAACGGGCTCCACAAAACCCGTCCCCTTCCGCTGTCGAAATTGCCACTGCAAATAACCGATCCAAATTACCAATTCCGCGATCGCCGCCGCCCTCGGATTGATCTCAATTCCCAAAAATTGCGAGGGGTTGATCTGCACCTGTTGGATATCCAACATCAACTGATCGCGACTCCGCCCCGTCACGTCCTCCAGTCGCCGCAACACCTCCATTTCCAAGGCTTTCATCAAGTCAAACGTGACATACAAAAAATTCCCTGTCCCGCAGGCCGGATCGAGTATTTTGATCCGCCGCAACTCCGCCAAAAAATCCGTAATTTCCTTTTCTGCTTTTTTCCGCCCCGCCTGGGTGGGTTCCTCCTTCCCCTTCGGCGGTTCCAACAGCCGCTTTAACTCCAACTCCACCTCATCCCACTGTTGCCGCAGCGGTTCCATCACCACCGGACGAACCAACCGTTCCACATACGATCGCGGCGTGTAGTGGGCGCCCAACCGACTGCGTTCTTTCTTGTCCAAAGCCCGTTCCAACAGCGTCCCAAAAATGGCCGGTTCCACCTCACTCCAATCCTTGTCCGCCGCCGCGTACAATACCTCCAGTTGTTCTTTCGGCAAATCGAAGGCTTTCGCATCCTCAAAAAAGCTGCCGTTGAATCGGAGAATGCGTTCAAACCCGAAGTTTCCCCCGGTGTTCATCGTTTGCCATAAATTTTCAATTTCCCCCTTGAAAGTGTGGGGTTTTTCGATCCAGCGATCGCGCAACGCTTCGGTCAATAAATCCCCTCTCAACAGTCCCACATCTTCCGCGAACATGGTAAAAATGCACCGCATCAGGAAATTGGCGGTTTCCTGGGGATCGTGTCCCTGATTTTCCAGCCAGCGGGACAACTTCGCCAACTCCCCCGCCACTTCCCGCGTCACCCTCGCCCGATATTTCTCGGGGTTCAAGGATTGCGGATCGGTGAAAATCGCCACGAAGCGATCGAAAATCTCCGGCTTTTCCAGATCTTTTAAAGCGATCGTCTGCCGCGCCCCATAGCTGCCGTATTCACCCCCGAACCCTTCCCAAATCTCGAAGTGAGAACCGATATCGCAGGTGATCAAAAACGGCGGCATTGCCTCCAACGTGCGATTGCAGGCGTAGGATCTCGCCTGGTTAAATGCCCGCTGCATGGCATCTTGATAAGTTTTGGTTCCCCGCTTGCCGTGTCCCTTCCCGGATGTGGTGCTGCCCTGTTTGGCTTCCAGGAGAAAGTGACCTTCTTTATAAAAGTCTGCGAAGCGGGTCGATTCGGCTTTTTCGCTGTAAAATTTAATATCCTTGTCGAAGCAGTAGGGATCGCCCGGAACGTCACCTTTGGGGGGTGGCCCGTCTACGCCGAGGGCGACGCAGAGATCGCCCAAAAAGGTCTGATAGTTGGCACGCTCGTTTCCCTCGGAGTCCTGCCACTTCTCCAAAAAGACCCTAACCTGGCTGCGATCGGCTTCGTCCATCTCGTATTGCTGCGCTCGTAGCCTCCATTTTAGATCGGATGGCGCGATCGCGTCTACCTTTGTTAAAAAAGTTAAAGTTTTCGAGTTGAGAGGCGATCGCCCCTTCGGGCTTTATTTCAACTCTCTGCCATCTTTCGAGAATATTTGATAATGATTAAAAATGGTAATTGTGGCGATCTAAACTAGAGTGATATCAGATCCGGTTTTTCCTTGATAACAGCGTTCAACCATCGACCTCCAATTCCTGAATAATAATTTTGTCGCGATCGGTGGAGATATTTGTTTGAGCGCTACGGGCGGGCTCCGAAGTGAGGGGCAGTCCTTCTTTCAGAGGGGTTGGACATCCGCGTTCCGTCAGAAACGCTTCGATATTTTCTTCGGTTTTGTCGATCTGCTGGTCGAGAATGTGGCGCAACCGAATTTGATCGTCGAGTTCGAGGGCGACGATCGCATCGACGAGGGCATCAAAGGGAATCAGTAATTTGATGGGCGCTGCATAATAAATATCCTAAAATTCCATAGACTGATATCAATCTCCGTCTGCGGTCAATCCTCAGATGACGGCGGTTCCGGAACCGCAAACCTCGAGTCAACGGTGTCCGGTTCGATGTTGGGGCCGCGATCGAAAA
>JBNGCR010000079.1:0-22493 GCA_050045915.1 Limnospira sp. | reverse complement strand
AAATAGAGGGGATAGGCGCGATCGCTGATATCATTTGCATAGGAGGATTGTAGGTAGGGCTGATACTCGGATTCGCCGGAGATATGAACTTTAAAAAATGCCACGCTCAGGGCGTTAACGTAGGCATTGGTAATCTCTTGACTCGGCGTAATTAAACCGCCAAAGTCTGGTATTGCTTCGGATGTGAATCCGCCCACGTCGAAAAAGTGATGGTCGTTTTCTTTGAGGACGAAATAGCGATCGCGACTCGTCAGCCAAGTGAAGGATTTCACCTGTTCCAATACGGCGGGGGCCAACAGGTCTAAGCTGCTGGCGACGATCATCGCGGGAGCGTCTATTTTGGCGAGCCCGGATGCGCCTAAAATGCTGCTGTTGACGGGGTTGAGCGCCACGATCGCACCCACCCTCGGGTCGCCGAATTCGGTTTCGGTGCGGGGCAATTCCAGGGCGCGACATTGCAGGAAGAGGGACGGGTTGACGGGTAGCGTGTCGAGGTCGCAGTCGGCTTCGAGTTGGTCAAAATTGATCGGTGCTCCCGCCAACACCAAAGCCGTATAACCGCCGAGGGAATGACCCAAAATTCCGACATTTTCGAGGTTTAAACGACCGTCTAACTGGTCTTTGTTTAACGCTTCCAGACGGTCTAAAACTCGGGAAATATCGGCGGGGCGATCGATAAATTGTTGCGGTTCAAAGAGATCGGATGCTTGACCAGATAATAAGTCTTGCAATTGCTGAAAATCACTGCCGGGGTGTTGGGGAACAGCGACGGCGAAACCGTAGGAAGCCAAATGTCGAGCCAAGGGTTCAAATCGGCTGCGATCGGATGCCAAACCGTGGGATATTATAATGGTAGAAATATCGGTTTCGGTTCCGGTTTCGAGGGTCGAGGGCAGGTACAGATCGACCTCAAATTGGCGATCGCGGAAGGGAACGGAAAGGGTAAACGTTTGTTTAGAACTCAAATTCAGCCCCCTTTCTCGCAAGTCCAGCAATTGGGAAAAATCGACCGCCGGTTCGGCGGCGGCTTGCCGAAAAGCCAATGCTCGTATCGCCTTGACGGCGGTGCGGGTTTCATCCACCAAAACAGCGACTTTTGCCAACCCTTCGATCGCCCGTTCGATATCCAAATAAAGGCTCGGACTCGGAAACTCCCGGACGATATCGATGAGGGTAAAACCGCCGGGGCGATCGCCTACTTCAATGATAGCTGTCCCCAGAGCTTCCGCACCATTTTCGCGGGATTCCGTTTGCACAATATCGCCCATTTTCCGAAGAAATTCCGCCACCATCGGAGAATTCAAAAATTGTTCGATTTCGGCGGCACTGTATTGATAGCGCGATCGCAATATTTCCCGCACCCGTTCCTGTCTTTGGGGACTCAGCAGGCGAACGTAGGCGGCGAGTTGTTCATATTCTTCAAGGCTCTCGTTTTTCGCATAGGCTTCTAAGCCTTCCACGGGAATAGAAAATTCCACCGTCCCCACCGAAAATCGCAGAGATTCCGCCGCCACCCCCGGCAAGGCAGTTAAAAACAGGCTCGATATTCCGATTCCAAATAATTTTAAAACATCCATTTTAGCTGTCAATAATTTCTCTGTCTCGGCGATCGTGTCCCTGTCTAACGGCTCAATAAAACTGCTCGGGCGTAATCGTTTTACCCAATTGATGGGAGAGTTGTAATCGCTAATTTCCGGGGCATAGCAGGCTTGTCAATAGGGCAGGTAGGCACTATCATTTTCGAGATCAACCTTTTCGATGCCCGAAGCGGGAAACTGGCGTCAAATGTTGAGCAGTGTCAGTCCTTCGGGGGAGTCGGTAGCTCGGATGAGGGCGGTTTGGATGGCGGGCGATCGCACTTCGGAAGCGATCGCTCCCTCAGCCACCCTTTAACCTTCCCGAAATTGGCGTCGCAAAAGCAGAGAATTCGTCACCACGCTGACCGAACTGAAAGCCATAAACGCGGCGGCGACGGCCGGATTGAGGACAATTCCAAAACTCGGTAAAAGAACCCCAGCCGCCACGGGCAAACCGACGGTATTGTAGGCGAAAGCCCAGAATAGATTTTGGCGGATTTTCTCAAACGTTTTCCGACTCAGGCGGATGGATTCCACCACGTCCGTCAGCGAGTCCCGCATCAGGACTATATCGGCAGTTTCGATCGCCACATCAGTCCCGGTGTGCAAACCGATCGCCACGTCCGCCTGGGCCAAAGCGGGGGCGTCGTTGATGCCGTCCCCCACCATCGCCACCCGTTTTCCATCCCGTTGCAGGGAAGCGATTATTTTGGCTTTGTCTTCGGGTTTAACTTCCGCTTTTACCGATTCCGGCGATAACTCCAAATCCGCCGCGATCGCATCGGCTACACCTTGGCGATCGCCCGTCAACAATACCACATTCAACCCCATCTTTTGCAGTTCCTCCACCGTCTCCCGGGCATCCGGTTTGAGAATATCGCAAATGCCGATAACCCCCGCCAACTGACCCGAAACGGTAATATAAACCGCCGTCTGTTCGGGGGGAACAGATACCGACGAAGGCACTGTTATTTCCTGATGCCACAACCCTTCAGAATTGCCGATCCAAATCCGCCGTCCCGCCACAGTTGCCGCAACGCCGATGCCCGGTTCGGTGGCAAATTCATCGGCTGTGAGAAAGGGGAGATTTCGCCGTTGAGATAGCGCACAAATAGCCGTGGCGATGGGGTGGTGCGTACCCCGTTCCACCGATGCGGCTAATTGTAACAATTCTTCTTCGTTAAAATCTTCACATAAACTGACGCATTCCATCACCATCGGAGATCCGGTCGTCAGAGTCCCAGTTTTGTCAAAAACCACCGTATCCAACTCGTGGACCCGTTCTAAAATATCGCCCCCTTTGATTAATAAACCCCGTTCGGCACCGATACCCGAACCGACCAAAATCGCCGTGGGGGTGGCCAGTCCCAACGCGCAGGGACAGGCGATGACCAAAACCGCGATCGCCAATTTCAAACTCAACAATAGCGGCGCGTCGATCGCGACATCCACCCCCCCCGCAGCCGTCACCTGGGGCCAAATTTGAGTCCCGACAAAATACCAAAACAGGAACGTCAAAGCCGCCCAACTCATCACCCCGTAGGTGAAATATCCCGCCACGGTATCCGCCAACTTTTGGATCGGCGCCTTGCGGGTTTGGGCATTTTCCACCCAACTGATAATTTGGGCGACGGTGGTTTCTTCCCCCGTGCGGGTGGCCCGGATCACGATCGCCCCCGACTGGTTCAGAGTCCCGGCGGCGACCTCATCCCCGACTTGTTTGGTGACGGGGAGGGATTCCCCCGTCAACATGGACTCGTCCACGTCCGTCGTCCCCAGGCAAACCGTGCCATCGACCGGAATTTTTTCCCCCGGAAACACCTGCAGCCATTCCCCCGTCCGCACCTGTTCGGCGGGAATTTCCACCCCGTCAGAGGCGCTGTAAGCCGCGTCAGGCTGCGGTTCGGGTACCAAACGGGCGATCGTCGGTTGCAGGGCGAGGAGGGCTTGAAAGGCCTGAGAAGCGCGGTGGCGGGCTTGCTGTTCCAAGGTTTTACCCAGTAAAATGAACCCCAGCAGCATTACGGGTTCGTCGAAAAAGCACTGCCACCCCAGGCGGGGGAACAGCAGGGCCACGCAACTGGCGGTGTAGGCGCTGAGGGTGCCGAGTCCCACCAAGGTATTCATGTTGGGGGCATTTCGCAGCAGCGATCGCACCCCGTCGAGAATCAGCGATCGCCCCGGAAACAGCAGGGCCAGGGTCGCGAGTCCCCAGTGAAACCAGATATTGCTGAGGATGGGCAGGTGTCCCCACCCCATCTGGTGAAAGTGGCCGATGCCGGAGAGGAGGATCAGCAAGCCGCAACCCGCCAGGCGCCCGATCTGGTCGGTCATTTCCTTTTGGTGGCGTTGATTGAGGGATTCTTGGCGATCGCCCCTTTTGTGCGATCGCGGTTGGCTGGGAAATCCCGTTTCCGTCAAAAGTTTTGCCAGGGTTTGGGCGTCCACCGTGCCGGCGTCGCATTCCACCGTCGCCACCTCCGTGGCCAAATTCACCCGGGAGGCGATCACCCCGTCCTGCTGGTTGAGTTGGCGTTCCACCGCCATCACGCAACCCGCACACTTCATCCCCCCGACATCCAAAATCAGGGTCTGGGTGGGTGGGGAAGCTGGGGTCAACTCCGGATCGGGTTGGGTTTTGGGAGCTAGTTGCATGGGGGTGATACCTTTGCGCGATCGTCTGTGCACATTATTTTAATGCGACGCGGAGAACTCCTCCCCTTTGTGGCCGTTGCCGTCGAGCAAGTGGTAGTAACTTTGGTGCCAGAGCGTCTGCTGGGGAATGCCGATGCGAATCCCCTCGCGATCGAAGGCTTCCTTCACCCGGCAGCGAAATTCCCGGCCCACTTCCCACTGTTTGATGGGTTGGGTGGTGATCCAAACCCGCACCAGCATTCCGGCGTGACTCACCGCATCGACTCCCAACACTTGGGGGGATTCCATAATGAGATGATGCCATGGGGATTCCCGAAACATTTTCTCGCCCACATCTTTGATGATTTGCATGGCTTTTCGGATATCTGAATCGTAGGCGACTTCGATGGTGAAATTGACCCGCGACCAATTTTTGGTCAAATTTTCGACGATGGAAATACTGCCGTTAGGAATGGTGATCAAGTGGCCGTCGGGACTGCGAATTTGGGTGATGTAGAGGTTCATATATTCGACTAAACCGACTTTGTCGCCGACACCGATCACGTCCCCGACGGCGTACTGATCGCTCCACAGAATCAAACAGCCATTCAAGACATCTTTGATGGCACTTTGGAAGACGTAGGTCAGGGCGAAACCGATGACGCCGACGCCGGTCAAAATTTCGGTGAGGGGGGTATTGAAAATGGAACTGAGCAGGGTGTTGAGGGTGAGGATAAACCCGATAAAGTAGCTGATGAAGGATGCGAGTCCTTTCAGGGCTGCCGTGTAGGTAGTCTGCCGCGACAGGTAACGTTGCCGGGAATTGGGATATTTAAAGCTCGACTGCTCCACCCAATCTTGCAGGTAATATTCGATCGCGAAGTGGCTGATTTTGATCGCGGCTACGACGATCAGGTAGTACACTAAAAGGGCGAGGGGAACTTCTCCGAGGGCGACGCCGATCGCCCGGGTTTTGGGGTAATAATAGAGCAGGTAGGCGCTCCCGCCCAGCCAAATAAAAATTTGTCCCCACTGGGCGACTTGGCGCAGGAATTGGATGATCTGTTTTTGTTGGGTCGGTCCGATCCGGGGCAGTCGGTTCCACAGCCCGGAAAAGCTCCATTCCGCCGCAGATTCCGGCATCGGATCGGCCGGAGATTCGTCGGGTTGGGAGTTGGAAATTAGTCGCGTTTGGACGAGTTCCGCCTCCCGACGGATCAGGGTTTGCGCCCGCAGCAGGAACCAACTGCTCCCCGCCATCAAAATTAACAATAAGAGTGTAAATGGCAGTTTTCGATTCCAGAAATTGGCCTGAAAAGCCTGACGCTCGGAAATCGACCGCTGCAACTGTTGTTTGATAATATCTCGCCACTGTTTGCCCAGGGCTTTTTTCGGCTGTCCGTGATGGAGGGCGTCGAATTGGGTGACGGTGACGATGACTTGGTCTTGTAGTTGCGGTTGTTCGGGGGCGTAAACGACGGTTTCGTTGTTGCGGGTTCCTACTTGAATTTGCAGGGTTTCCGGATCTTGAACCGAAGCGATGATGGACATCAAAATGGTTTCGATATATTCTACTCGTTGCTTGACGGCAAAACCCTGGGGTTGCTCTGCGTCGATGGTCGGAGGCGTGGCGATCTCAAATAAGTCGCGGTTGTCGAGGGTGACTGTGGCACAGAATAAGTTGCCGCAGGGTTTCGCTTTGATGCGAGTCTGGGTGACTCGGTTGAGTTCGTTCAGTTGCGGGAGCGGTGCAATTTGGGCGATCGCGGGAATCGTCCAACTCGTCACAATTCCACAGCTTAGAATGGCGATCGCGACCCATTTAATGACCCGATAAAAGCGATGCGATTTTCCCTTCATATGTAACCCGTTTAACATGAACAGCGTCCGTGGGGACTGGAGTCGTGACATGATTACACAATGTTAAAGGAATTGTTGAATTTTGGGCATTCGACTGCGTTTTTTAACGAATCGGGGGGCGATCGCATCTCCCTTTCGGAAGAGATAGCCAGCTTCGACGGAAAACATATCCGATCGCGTCGAAAATTCCGTCGCCACCGACCGTAAATCTCTCGAAAATGCCTCAAAAATAACCGCATCTCCACCAATTTTCGGACAGGAGTCGCTTTGTTGGGGGACTCCAAATCGCCGGAACCCAAGTCCCCTATCCCCGCCGGCGAACGGAGCGATTTTTTTTACAAGCTAATTATCTTATCACAGATCTGCCCGCGATAAAATAGAAATTGGGCGATCGCGGAATTCATTTTCCTAATGGATTGAGAATCATCTGAGAAATGTAGTTTAGATAACAGGTTATTTACGAATTTTGATTGACAATCGAACTACCGTTCCTTCGGAGAATTTTCTCGATGAAGACAAAAACTCCCGCGCCATCCACCTGTCGCCACTGCCGTCACTACAAATCAGAGGGACGGCGGGGCGGTGTTTGTCAGTTGTTCCACGCCCCGGTCCGCAGCCATTGGAAATCCTGCTACCTCGGCAGTTTGCCGTTTGTTTATGAATGGGAAAGTTTGGATGAAGCGATCGCTCCATCTCCGGTTTCCGCAGAGCGTCCGACCGAGCGATCGCCCCATCCCTAACCCCATTCTCAAAATTTTTAAGCAATTTTACGGGTCCTTCCGACCCCTCCGAATGAAAATGCCGGTCACATCAAACATTTGAACCCTGCGTTGACGGCTCGACGGCCCCTCTGGATTTGAATCCCCATCAAAAATGCCCCTCCAATTGGGAGCGGCATTTTCCCGAGCGCGACACTCGCCGGATTCGGCGACACTGCTCAACTAAGAACGAAACCGAGACAGCCGAGCTGCCGTTCGTTTCGCCAGCATCAACAGTAAATAAACCATAAACACATACCCGCCGGCCAGCAGGGGAATCATCAATGGGAGTTCGTGATAAGTCATAGGTGCAGCCAATCTGTGAAAGAGGAGCAGAGATGGGAGTTTAACAGTCGCTACATGGATAGGGGGCAACTTGGGAGGTGCAGGGTTTGACCGCGCGATCGCTGCCGAGGTCTGACGGGAATTTCGGTGGAGATTTGCAACTCCTGACCGTTTTCCCGAGACTTAATTTGGGGTTGAAAAACTGCTATGGCAAAACGCAAGACTGCGTGCAACAGCCCCGTCCTGAACTCATCAGTCTTCAACTAACTGACCCAGCTTGGACACCAACCGATGCCCACTTGGGAACTTCACTAAAAGCGCTTATAGCTATCCCCTTGTCTGCGGATAGCCCGTGCAACGACAGACAGTCAAAACTTGACTGTCACACCACTGTTGCCCTTGATGTGTAGAATTATTTAAACTCTTACTCATTAAACTAGCACAAAATTCACAATTTGTAGCGAATGAAGTCAAAAAAATTGAACATTTGGAGAGATTCTCCGGGAGAACTCGGGAACCCGGGGGAAGCGACCCGGGGGGGAAGCGGATGCCGTCCCGACGGCGCGTCTCCACCTCCCGACCGTCCGACCTGCCGGTATCACCGCGATCGGGCGCGGTGCAGGCCGTTCCGGCGATCGCCAGCGTGTCCCCCGACTCCGGCGTCGGTGTAGAACTTTTCTCGGGTTGGAGCCTTAGCTTAAAATACAACTATAATATGTAAAATTTTGTTAATCACCCAGCCTGAGTTGGCAAACCCATGACCTCTCGCACACTATTCTTTTCTCCCGTCGAAGCGGACCTGCAATTGTTAACGGACAATCTCAAACAACTCGTCGGAGCCCGACATCCGATCCTGTACGCGGCAGCGGAACACTTATTCAGCGTGCAGGGAAAACGGGTGCGGCCCGCGATCGTGTTGCTAATTTCCCGGGCGACCATGCCGAACCAGGAGATCATCCCCAAGCACCGGCGTCTGGCGGAAATCACGGAAATGATCCACACAGCGAGCCTCGTCCATGACGACGTGGTGGACGAGTCGGAAATCCGCCGGGGCGTGCCGACGGTACACAGCCTCTTCAACAACCGGGTCGCCGTCCTCGCCGGGGACTTTCTGTTCGCCCAATCTTCCTGGTACCTGGCGAACCTCGACAACTTGGCGGTCGTCAAACTCCTGTCTCAGGTGATCATGGATCTGGCGGAGGGAGAAATTCAGCAGGGGCTCAACCGATTCGATGCCAGCCTATCCATCGAAGCCTACCTGGAAAAGAGCTACTACAAGACCGCGTCCCTGATTGCGAACAGTTCCAAATCGGCGGGGTTGCTCAGTGGGGTGTCCGACGAGTTGGCCGAACACCTCTACCGCTACGGCCGCAATCTGGGGTTGGCCTTTCAAATTGTGGACGATATTTTGGATTTTACGGGGTCTACCGAAACCCTGGGGAAACCGGCGGGTTCGGACCTCAAAAGTGGAAATTTGACGGCGCCGACCCTGTTCGCCCTGAAAGAGCAGCCGTTTTTGGAAACTCTGATCGAGCGAGAATTTGCCCAGGAGGGGGACTTCGAGCAGGCGATCGCTTTAATTAACAAGAGTTCCGGAATTCAGAAATCCCGGGACTTGGCCCTTCACCACGCCCAACTGGCGGTAGAACACATCAGCCACCTGCCCCCGTCTGAGTCCCGCCAAGCCCTGATCGACCTGTCGGACTATGTGGTGAGTCGGCTGTACTAGGGGCAATGTTCTCTCCGCAATCCGAGGAGCGTTCCGCAGACCTTCAGGCGATGTCTGGGGGGACGGGCCGGGTTTGGGATTGGCGGCGGGATTGGTAGTGTCGCAGGTACACTTGGATGGTATCCTGGACGTCCCGGCGCTTGACTTCCGTGCCCGCTTCCAGATGGCCGGGCCGGTCGAAGAAAATGAAACTGTCGAAGGACGGGATGGCGATCGCCTGAAATAAAATGTGAGTGACGGGGACGGGCATCGCCACGATATTGGCCGAGAGGGGGGCGTTAGATTTGAGGGAGGCATCCTCCCGGGTACAAAAGGCGTAGATGACCCGCTTTTCCAGGTCGGGGTTGTCCACATTCCCCAGGGTCGTCAGCACCCAATCGCGATCGAGGGTTTGCAGAATGAAATACTCCGAATGGGTCAACTCTTGCGCCAAAAGTTTCAGACCGGGCGCGATCGCCACCATTACATCGGGGGTGCTGCCATCCTGGGGGGCATTCTCAATTAAGCTTTGAATTTGTTGGTCTAAATCCATGATTCAAATTGGAAATATTATTGCAATTCTGAGTTGTATCCGAGCGGGGATATAGCGCCACACGTCTATCGGAAGTCGAGAGTCGTCCCATCAATTGTCAATGGTCAATGGTCAATTGTCAATTCTCCCCCGCCCCCGCTCTTGAGAGATTTCCGAAACTCTCCGGACATTCGCAGCCCCTCCTGGAAAGAATGGGTTAGGGTCATTATTAGTTAATTATAATTATGGGGGAAATCTGCCAGAGCCATACAATTTTTCAACGGCTGTCCGGTGAGCTTCAACAAGCCACCAAGGCATCTGAGCAGAACTGCCGGGATGTCGCTTGGCGTCTGACGGAAGAAGCGATTCGCATCTGTACGGAGAGCAAGCGCATCCAAGCCTCGGGAGAAGTGGAGACGTGGGCGATGACTTTGGCACAGCACCGCCTGCAACAATGTCTCCGCTACTACAAACTGGGGTCGAAGCAGGGGCCGTTGGAACTCCACAGCACGTTGAGTGCAATTGTTTACCGATATATCACACCTCCCCAAGTTCAATCTAGCTATCACGCCAGATTGGAACTGATCCGGGATTTTTTGCAAGGGTTTTATCTCGAAACCCTGAACGCCTTCCGCAAAGAAGCCCAAATGCCGCCGGACTACCGTCCCCAGACGTTGATCGAACTGTCGGAATACCTGGCTTTTTCGGAACGGTACGGGAAACGGCGCATTCCCCTCGCCCGGGGCCGCAGCCAACAGTTGATCGTCCTGCGATCGCAGACGTTTTCTCAGCAGCAGCCCCGAGAATCCTTGGTTGATCTGGATAAAGCGGCCGAGGGGACTTCGTCGGATTCTGACCAAACTTGGGACGACTCCTCGTTGCAGCAAGTGCGGGCTGCGATGGTAGCCGAGTCGAACGAACCCGAGCTCGACTCCCTGCGACAAACCGTCGTGGAAGAGTTGATGCAGTATCTCGAAGAACACAATCAACAAGACTGTGCCGATTATTTCACTTTGCGACTCCAAGATCTGCCCACCCGCGAGATCGAGGCGATTTTGGGATTGAATCCCCGCCAGCGGGATTACCTGCAGCAGCGGTTCAAATATCACCTGCTGCGCTTCGCCCTCGGCCACCGCTGGGAACTGGTGCATCAGTGGTTGGAAGCGGATCTCGATCGCAACTTGGGCCTACTCCCCGAACAGTGGGAGAATTTCCAAGCGCAACTCGATGAAGGGCAACAACATTTGCTAAGGTTGAAGCAACAAAGGTTGTCCGATGGTGCGATCGCCCAGAAGTTGGGTTGCAAAGTGACTCAAGTTCAGAAACGGTGGTTTAAAGTGTTGGAGTTAGCCTGGGATATTAGAAATCGTTCAGTATCCGGAGCGGGTGCATCTAGCGATGAATAACGAAACAAATCCAGATTGTCAAGCCTTCGAGTGTCACTTTTTTGATGGGCTGACCCCACAGCCCGTTAAAAAGGAGTCCGATCCGGCCGGGGAAACAACCGACCCGGCCCGTCGAGTCTCAGAAAATTCCAGGGTTGAAGAGATCGGGTGGGAAGAACTCGACCCGCTCGACTCGGAAGAGATTGACGTTTTCTACCCCGAAGGTCAACCACTCACACTGGGAGAGATACCAACCGTGAAAGACAGATTTGAGAGCCTGTTAAAAGACAGGTTAAAAATGGAGATCCAACACAGACCGCCGTTGTTTCCTTGGGAAACAGAATGGGCGACAGACGCTATCTATCCGGACGTTCTCCAGGAAGCGGGAGTTCCCAACCTGAGTTGGTGGACCGCCCAACGGGAACATTTCCAATGGTCTACGTTCCTGCCCGAAACGACTTTCGCCCAACTGCTCGCCCCCTGTCAAAAGGCTTTGCACTCGACCTTGCAAGACGGTGCAAAATTGGTGCGGGCGGTGCATTCTTTTTTTCCGGAAGAAGATTCCCACGCCCTCAACGAATGGGCGGGCCGCATTATGTTGGGAGAGGTGCGCGACCCGGACTTAAACAAATTGCAACTTCCGGATTATGAGACGGCCAGCGACAAGCAGAAAATGGTGTTGCTGCTGCTGGCGGCTCGGGAAATTATCGACACCTTGACGCTGACTTGTTTTTGCGATCGCGCCGCCGTCAAACAGGACTGGCGGACGAGTTTGGGGGTGTTGAGCCTGGAAGTGAAATATTTGAGCCGGGACTACGGCAATTGCCTGCGAATTTTGGCAAAATTGCCGGCGGGGGGATGCCTTCAATTCAAGGGACATCAAAACGAAATTACGGCAAGACGAACCGACGCGGGATATTTGAAGATGGAACTGGTCGATCCGCGGCCTAATGAATTTTACCGTCTTAACGTGCTGTTCCACGACTCCGAACAGAACCCCCTCTGCTTTGCGATTTTTCCCCACGCCGAAACCTGAAGCGCCGGGGGGGGTGTGGCTGCTTTCCGTCAGATGGGTTAGAGTATTCCCTAGCTCCTCTCGACGAACTTCCAGATACCCATGACGGCGGAACTCCCATTTTTTGGTCAATTGTGGCGGCGGATCGAAGCGACCCCCCTACCCCAACCCGAAGACTCGATCGCGTTGCGGGTAACGGTGCAACTGTTGGTCATCGTGGGGATTATCGCCACGGATGTCGCCGTCGAAGAGGCGTTAAATCTCTGGGCGATACCTGTGAGCGTGGTGGGTGCGACTTGGAGTTGGTTTCGACGTCGCCATCGTAATGTGCCGATCAAATTTTGTATCGCGATCGGAATGTTGGTCGCCCTGGCCGCATTTTTCAATCGCCTGGTGGGTGAACTCAACGATACGCGGGTCGTTTTGGCCCAGCTTTTGATCCACCTGCAAGTCCTGCACAGTTTTGACCTCCCTCGACGCAAGGATCTCGGCTATTCGATGGTGATCGGACTGATTTTATTGGGCGTGGCGGGAACCCTCAGCCAAACCCTGACGTTCGGGCCGGTTATTTTGGTCTTTTTGGCGATCGCGCTACCGACTTTGATCCTTGACTATCGCTCCCGACTCGGACTGTCGGACTTGCGCCCCAAATCCGGCGATCGCGAGAAAAAATCAAAACGGTTTTCCAATTTAAATTTCAAGTTTTTAACGGTCAGCTTTTTGGCGATCGTCGCCCTCGGACTCGTCATTTTCGCCCTCCTGCCCAGATTTCCGGGCTACCAACTCCGCAGTTTCCCGGTCAGCGCCCCCATCGATATGCCGCCGGGGGAATTCGACGGCCGACAAATTTTAAATCCGGGCTACGTCTCCAACGGCGAGGGCGAGGGAGAAGGGGGCGACGGCGGACAAAATCGGGAGTCCGGGGCGGGAACGTTGGACGAGATCCAATATTATGGTTTCAATACCACCATCAATCAAAATTTGCGGGGGAATTTGAAGCCGGAAGTGGTGTTGAGGGTGCGATCGCAGGCGCGGGGATTTTTCCAGGTCGTCGCCTTTGACGAATACACGGGTCAGGGTTGGGAAATTTCCCGCAACGACCAAACCTTGACTCGAAAGCGGCCCTGGTGGTCCTATCGCTTCGAGTTATTTCCGAAACCGACAAAAGCCAAGACCGAGGAAATCATCCAAAGTTACACGGTGATTTCCCAACTTCCCAACCTGCTTCCCTCCCTGCGACAGCCCACGGAACTGTATTTCCCCACTGAAGAAATCGCGATCGATCCGGAGGGGACGCTGCGATCGCCCCTGGTATTGCGGGAGGGCCTGACCTACACCGTCATTTCTAAAGTTCCCTACCGGAACCGCACCCAATTAGGGGAGGCCGGAACCGACTATCCAGACACAATTCGCAAATACTACCTGCAAGTCCCCGAACAGATCCGCGAAAAAGTCCGCCAAAAAACGGAAGAAATTCTCGCCAGCCGACAGCAAGTCGCCCAAGATAAGAAACCCCTCGATTCTCCCTACGAAAAGGCGCTATATTTGGCGCAATACCTCAAACAAAACCCCAATTACAAATTGCAAGAAGAACCGCCCTTTTTTAACGAAGATGAAGACCTAGTATCGGCCTTTTTATTCGGATATGAAAATAGCCCGGAGGGGAACCCGATAACCGGCGGCTACCCCGACCACTTTTCCACCGTCTTGACGATCATGTTGCGTTCCATCGGCATTCCGGCGCGGCTGTCGGCGGGGTTCGGGCCGGGTCAGTTCAACCCGTTTACGGGATTGTATGTCATCCGCAATACGGACGCCTATGCCCTGACGGAAGTGTACTTCCCCGAATACGGTTGGTTTGCGTTCAATCCCATCCCTGGTATGGATTTGATTCCCCCTTCCATCGAAGAGAATCAAACCTTTAGCGCCCTGCGGTCATTTTGGAACTGGGTGGCGGGGTGGTTGCCCTCTCCGGTGACGAATATTTTACAGACGGTATTCGGGGCGATTCTGGGATTTTTGGCGGGGATTATCCGCTGGTTTTTACAGTTATTTTCCAGGGGTTGGCTCGGCTTTTTTACCGCCGCGATCGCTTTGGCGGCGACGGGATTTTTGGGGTGGCTGCTGTGGGACGGATGGCACAATTGGCGCGATCGCCGTCGGTTGGCGAAGTTGCCGCCGCCGGAACGATTGTATCAGAAATTATTGCGATTGTTGGGCGATCGCGGCTATCCCAAACATCCCGCCCAGACGCCGGAAGAATACGCCAATGCGATCGCCCCCCATTGTTCCATCGACGAAGCGGAAGTGATTCAGGAGGTTTGTCAATCTTACGTCCGTTGGCGGTACGGAAAAAAACCTTTAAATTTGGATCAGTTGCAGCAACTCGTCAAAAATTTGGAGCGGCGGGGGAAACGGAATCGATAAAGATCTCGCCCCCAAACCCCCAATTCTGGGGGCTTTGAGAAAATCAAATTTTTATCTATCATTTCGCACTGCTATAGTCGTTTGTTTGTGGTTGGGGTTTGAGTGGTGACGGAGGCGCTAAAGCGCAACAACGAACTTTATTGATTTTTTTATGATTCCGACTTTGCGGCTGTATTTAATTTTGGTGATTGGAATGGCGATCGCGCTATTTCTCGATACGTTTTTTGAGCGTCAAATTAGCCTCGCCCTCACATTTTTATTCGATATCGTCGTGTTGGGTTTGGCGGTTTGGGATGGGTGGCGAACGAAACCGAATCGGGTGGAAATTAGCCGCACGCCACTCCACCGCCTGTCCGTCGGACGGGATAACCCGGTGGTACTCAATATTCAGTCTGGCGATCGCGCCGCCACCCTGCAAATTCGGGACGGCTATCCGCCGGAAATGAAAGTATCCGGAACACAATTACAGACGACAATTCCGAGCGATCGCACTGCCGAACTCAGCTACACCGTCTATCCCCACCGCCGGGGGGAATTCGAGTGGGGAGATATCCAGGCGCGGCAGCGGAGTCCGTGGGGGTTGGTGTGGAAAGATTGGAAAATTCCAGCAACAGAAACCGTCGCCGTTTATCCCGATTTGGTGGGGTTGCGATCGCTCTCCATCCGCCTATCTTTAGAAAATACCGGCACGATGCGGCGACGTCGGCGGTTGGGAATGGGGACCGAATTTTCCGAGTTGCGAGACTACGGAACCGGAGACGACACCCGCCTGATCGACTGGAAAGCCACGGCCCGCCACTCCCGTCCTTTGGTGCGGGTACTCGAACCCGAAACGGAACAAACCCTGATTATTTTATTAGATCGGGGCCGGTTAATGACAGCTCAAGTACAGGGTTTAAAGCGGTTTGACTGGGGGTTAAATGCAACATTATCATTGGCATTAGCAGGGTTAAATCGGGGCGATCGCGTGGGGGTGGGGGTCTTCGATCGCGAAGTCACTACCTGGATACCGCCGGAACGGGGACAACAGCAACTCTCTAAACTCCTGGAACGCCTGACACCCATCCAACCCGTCTTACTGGAACCGGATTATGGGGGTGCGGTGAATAAATTAGTGACGCAACAAACCCGCCGCGCCTTGGTGGTGGTGCTCACGGATATCGTCGATATCACCGCATCCGCCGAACTGTTATCGGGGTTATCGCGCCTGGTGCCGCGCTACCTGCCCTTTTGCGTCACCCTTCGCGATCCGCAGGTCGATCGCCTGTCGGAACCGTCGGAAATTCAGGAAAATCGGGCGATCGGTGCCTATACCCGGGCCGTGGCTTTGGATTTGCTGCACCAGCGGCAGTTGGCGTTTTCTCAGTTGAAGCAAAAGGGGGTATTGGTTCTCGACGCACCCGCCAATCAAATCAGCGAACAACTCGTTGATCGCTACCTGCAATTGAAAGCGAGAAACTTGTTGTAAGGCTTGTTAGTAGAAACCGGGTTTCTATGAAGATTTGGGGGAGACACAAAGATTGTTGCAGAAACCCGGTTTCTTGTCCGATCGCTATGAGCGATCGCGCTGTTGGCGGCGGCGATCGAGTTTGCGTTTGGTGTAATACCAGGTGAGAAGGGCGATCGCACCACTTCCCACGACAGAAATTAAAAAGGGATGGGGTAAGGGAATGGGGGATTCAATTTTTGTGTGATTCGGCCAGTACCAAGGTTGGGTAATGACGCCTGCACTGGAGGCGAGGATCGCGCCGACTCCTACCCCTAAACCGATCGCTTGGATGTCGTCTTGGAGTTCCTCTTTCGCCCGGGTTGCGTTGTCGCGCTGTCTTTCCTGGGCGATTTGAAATTCTTGGTCTTGTTTGTGTAACTGTTCTAAAAAATTATGTTCTTGTTTTTGTAATTGTTCTTGCAGTCGTTTTTCTCGCTGTTTCTCCCACCGCTGCCAAGTGCGATCGCATTGGGCTTGGTCGATTTCCACGATGGCACGAATGGAGGCGATCGCCTGACGGATTAACCCGGTTCCCTGGTCAAAATACCTTAAATCGGCTTCGATTTGTTGCTGAAATTGCGGCGCGGTTTGTTCCTCGAAATGCCCCCACAATGATAGTTCTTCCTTATCGATTCGTAGTTTAACACAAATCTCGTCAATTTTGTCATTATAATTGTTACAATTTATTTCGATTGTGGTCAAAAAGTTCTTCATTAGTGATGTGAAGATGGGGGGTTAGCCCGGTGTCGGTGAGGTGAGAGAGGAGGCGATCGCAATTTGACCATAGAGGATGAGTCTCTCCCTCTGTGTCATCTTCCCGGAGATGATAAGCGCATAAATAGAGATTAGGGGCGAAAATGCGATCGGTCATTATTTTTCCTCAAGGCTTGTAGGTTGGGTGGAATGCAATGTAACCCAACATTTTACCCGGATTTGTTGGGTTGCGCTGTCGCTTCACCCAACCTACGATTTTAAGATGGAACTTTAATAAATTCCGAGTTAAGGTCAACTTGCCAATTTTCATCAACAAATTCTAGGTTTTCATCATAGACTAACATCAGTTCCGCGATAGAAATGGGAGGGTTAGTGGTTTCGAGATTGAGGGTAAATTTCAGTTGAATGCGGCGTTTATCTCCGTTGAAAATCACGCCGCTGCTGATTAATTCGGGGGATAGAGGACGAGGGAGGATGATGTTTTCATAAAAGCGATCGCATTCATCCCAATAGCCGGATATTTGATAATCACATAATGCCAAATGCTCCCAAACCAGAGCATTAGCATCAATACCCTTAACAACTTCTGATAAATTTTCCCAAACCGGATGATTTTTTAGAATCGTCATAGATAGATATGGGTTTCTAATGTTCTGTGTCAAAACCAGGAAAGTGCAAAACATCATCAATCATTTGACCATGAAATCTGCGATCGCCTCCTTTTCCTAATACCTTTGATTTCCAGTCGTACCCGTCAACTTCCGATGCAACTAAGCCTATATTTCCACGAGGAGGGACAATCCCTTTGTTAATGGCTTTTAAGTGTTTGTTGTTCCCATCATATCTAATCCCCTGTTGAATTTGTTCCGAGGCGAAAGAAACTTTCATACCATTAGAAGTCTGGTAAATAGTATCAGGTTGAATTTCTGACCAGTTTTGAGGTAAAGTTTCCATCGTTCTCAACTTGATTGAGATTGCCCCTCTTTTTTGCCCATTTTCGGGGCGCGGGTTAGCAGAATTTCCGTAATTTTCGGATAGATATTTTTATAAGCCATGTCCTCTGTATTGGGGGAATCATTGTCAGAACCTTTTAGCTTCTTTTCCCCCAAGGCTTCTGCCATAATCTTTTCAGTCAGCTTTGGATAATAGCGACACCACTTTTTCAACTCTTCAACTATATCGGCATCTGATTTGTCTTGACAGGCGATTAAACTATCGTTAAGTTTCTGTAATCCTTCGATGGCTCCTGATGTTTTCCAAATATTGTCGGGATTAGTTTCCCAAATTTTCAAGAAAGCAGCAATCATCTTTTCGATGTTCATGGTTGACCATTCCTGTTAAATAACTGGCAAGTTTTACTGTCCAATAGCACAGAACGCCGCCCAATAGTAAGGAGATTCAAAAGGTTTAAAATCTGGAGCATACCAATCTAGCGTACCTTTTATTTCCTCCCGTCCTTCTGGACTAATCACGGCACAGCTATCAGTCCAGTCTAACAAATCTTGCACCGTGGCTTCCCGCAACCAAGTCTGAGTCTGCCGCAACGCCAGAACTACCGACAGTTCAGGTTGCTGCTGGAGAGTTTGATAAAACTGAATCATAAAAATCGCCGTGGAGATATCCGCCACCGCCCAGAGGGTACTCACCACATTGGGAGAACCCGCCAAAATGAAGCCACTGGGTAAACCGATATATTCATCACTGGTGGAGGTGATGTCGGTGATACCCGTTTCGCAGGCGGAGAGGGTGACAAGACGGCAGTTGGTCAGGTCAAGGCGTAAGATATCCTCTAATCATAAGTAGAAATACTGTTTTGGATGAACGTTTCTAAATTTAGTCTAACTATTTTTACAGAAGAATTACAATTCTTAATATTTTTAATAACTGCATCAGCATGAGTATCTAATAAAGATGAGTTATAATCATCCAACAGACTCTAATCACCTGAAAACTCGACCCTCTAACGTGCAACCAGTCTGATTTTGGCATCATCCAAGAACTCTCCATCGAAAACTGGTCAATCCACGGTTCTGAAATCAGGGATAAATAAGCGTGCGATCGCTGTTCATCCATAGCCGCGCACCGGGTAGGGTATAGCACTCCCATTTTACCCCATTCCAGAGACTCAGAAACCGGGTTTCTTTGTTAAATCTTTGTGAAGCAACACCAGAGGCTGCCAGAAACCCGGTTTCTTTGACCCCCACCCGCCTTTTTAGAGATTTGACCTGCCCAATTCGGCTACAGTCTGTTAAAATAGATGCCATCCAACCCATTGAATCACCCCCCAAATGGCACTCACTCGAATCACCCCAGAGGGAACCGCAACTATTCCGCCAGAAATTATTGACTGGCTGCAATTAAAACCGGGCGATCGCATTAATATCGCCATTTCCCCTGATGGCAAAGTCTATTTAGAACCCGCCCCAAAATCCGCTCAAATTGATGTCCGTACCTTATCCGGCTGTCTCTATGACCCAGACAGAAAAACCGTTTCTCTAGCGGAAATGGAACAAGCCATTGCTGAAGGGGCAGGAGAATCAATGTGAAAGGTTTGGATACCAATGTAATCGTCCGCTTTCTAGTCCGAGACGATGAATCACAATGGCAGCAAGCGGATCGATACCTCAATCAAGCCCTAGAAAATCATCAACCCTGCTTGATTAATAATATTGTCCTCTGTGAAGTAGTTTGGGTATTACGCAGTCAGTATAAAATTAGTCGAGACCAACTCATCACTATCCTAGAAAATCTCTTAAATACCAATATTTTTATATTTGAAAATTCCGATGATATCCCTTGGGCAATTCATCAAATGAAGTTGGGAAAAGCTGATTTTTCTGATTATTTGATTGTTCGCATCAATCAACAGGCTGGCTGTGATGAAACCGCATCTTTTGATGTCAAGCTAGGGCAATTATCCCAGGTTAACCGGCTGGGTTCATAAACTCTCAGAAACCGGGTTTCTTTGTTAAATCTTTGTGAAGCAACACCAGAGGCTGCCAGAAACATAGCAATCGGAAACCATTTGTAAATTATCTAGCCCCCAAACCCCCAATCCTGGGGGCTTCAAGCGGATCGAATTTTCACTCATCATTTCACACTGCTATAGTGGGGAACGCACCACCGCTCGGGAATCAATTCCCGAGCTAATAGCTCAAATCATCTCAAGATGATTGGGAAGGGAGGGCTACAGGACTCGATTATAACTGGTAACGAATTGGGGGTATGGTGCTATAGAAGTTTGTCTGAATATCTGGGGTTAATTTCAGTTAGTTCTCAGCTTCGATTCAGGTTTTAAGGGTACAGATAGAGCGGAGCATATAATAAAAGGAATTACCATGAAAACCCCAATCAACATGATTTTCGGAACCCTAACTTTAGTGGGATTTTCTCTCATAACTGCCGTGGTTCGGGCGGGAGGATGGGATAATTTAAGATTGAATCATTTTCACCTCACCCAACATTTCGGCGACCAAACGCGAGAACTCGCCGACATCCGATCGCAAAATATCGATATTCAAAATAACAGTCGCATTGACCTGGAAGAACTCCTCAACGGCGGGCCTCCCAAAGATGGAATTCCCAGCATCGACAACCCCAAATTTGACACCGCCGCCACCACGCCTTTCGACCCGGAACAAGCGACAATCGGAGTGGTCGTCAACGGGGAAGCCAAGGCCTATCCGGTGGGGATTTTAAACTGGCATGAAATCGTCAACGATCGCATCGGGGGAGTCAACGTCGCCATTTCTTACTGCCCCTTATGTGATACAATTGTCGCATTCGATCGCGGCGACACCACCTTCGGCGTTTCTGGTAAACTCTATCAAAGCTGTCTGGTGATGTACGATCGCGCCGATGATACCCTGTACGCGCAACCGTGGGGATTGGGAATTGTCGGAGCCAACGTCAACCGCTCCCTCGACCGCATTCGGGCCGTCAAAACCACCTTGGGAGCTTGGCTGGAAAAATATCCCGACAGCCGCATCCTCTCGGCTGAAACGGGTTACAATCGTGACTATCAGCGCTATCCCTACGGGAGCTATTCGCGCGATCGCAATCTGATTTTCCCCGTCCGCCACCAAGACCAGCTCGACCTCCACCCCAAAGCTGCCATCAGCTATATTTGGAAAAACGACGGCGACACCCCCCACAACCAATTTTCAGGGGAAAGCGTCCAATTTGTCCATTCGGAAATTCAGAAACTCGGCGAACGGACGATTCGCTTTGACGGGGAAGACATTCGCGCCGTTTGGGACGAACAACTTCAAACCGTCATCGTCCAAGATGCCGGCGGGACGACCATTCCCAGTTCCCATGCTTTCGCCTTCGTCTATCCCGCCTTTATGGAAACTCCCGCGACGACTGGGGAAACGGAGTCTATCCGGCGACAGTAGACTGGGGGGGCGATCGTAGAATAGAATTGTAAATTGGACGAGTCGCCCTCATTTTTGGCGTTTCGTACCTCCCAAGGGGCGAGAATCGGATTCCTGACCCATCCCAAACTCGAATTAAACGTCCGAAATCGCTTTTCCTGTTGACTTTTGCCCGTTAAATTTTGCCTCCCAAAATGATGGCTTCCAAAATTTTAATCGTAGAAGACGACGCGACTCTGGCTCAATTTCTCAAACAAGAATTGAGCTACGAAGGATATGATGTCAATGTCGAACAAGATGGAATGGCGGGAATGATGGCAATTCGGGAGAGCCATCCGGATTTGGTCATTCTCGACTGGATGCTTCCCCGCCTTTCCGGCATCGAAATTTGTCGCCGTCTGCGGGATAGTTATAACCGGATTCCGATCATTTTATTGACGGCAAAAGATGAGGTGAGCGATCGCGTTTCGGGATTGGATGCGGGGGCCGACGATTATATTATCAAACCCTTCAGTTTGGAGGAATTTTTGGCGCGGGTGCGGGCGAATATCCGGCGCACCCAAGAACCCGACCCGGATGTTTTGAAATTCGACGATTTGAGCCTCAACCGTTCCACCCGGGAAGTGTTTCGGGGAAATCGGGCGATCGAATTGACGGCGAAAGAATTCGACTTGCTCGAATATTTGATGCGCCACCCCCGGCAAGTCCTCACCCGCGACCAGATTTTGGAGAAGGTGTGGGGTTACGATTTTATGGGGGATTCTAATATTATCGAAGTTTATGTCCGTTATCTGCGCCTGAAGTTGGAAGCCGAAAATGAGTCGCGCCTGATTCAAACAGTCAGAAGTGTGGGTTATGTGATTCGGGAATAATTCGGGAAATGGTCTGTAGGGATTGTCTCAAAATAGGTTAATCTGATTCTTGTAGACGTTTGCGAACGCACAGGAGATAGGTTTGGAACGGACATTTATCGCCATCAAGCCGGATGGCGTCCAACGGGGACTCGTCGGCGAAATCATCAAACGCTTTGAAGCGAAAGGCTTTACCCTCGTCGGACTCAAACTCGTGCAAGTCACCCGCGAGCTCGCCGAAGCGCACTACGACGTTCACAAAGAACGCCCATTTTTTAACGGTCTGGTGGATTTCATTATCTCCAGCCCCCTGGTGGCAATGGTTTGGGAAGGTGAAGGGGTGATTGCTTCGGCTCGGAAACTCATCGGCGCCACCAACCCCCTCAACGCCGAACCCGGGACGATTCGGGGAGATTTCGGAGTCAGCGTCGGCCGCAACTTGATTCACGGTTCCGACGCTCCGGAAACCGCCCAAAAAGAGATCGCCCTCTGGTTTACCGATGAAGAATTGGTGAGTTGGGAAGCGAGTCTCAAGTCTTGGCTGGTGGAATAATTTCCGGTTTTTAAGAGATTAAAAAAAACGCTGGATAATCCATTCGTTGTAGGGGCGATTCGCGAACCGCCCCTACTAGCTTTTCACGATCGCTCCTCATCGGAAGATTGCAAAATCTGTTGAATCTCTGACAATGGTAAGCCCAAAAGTTGTGCGATCGCTTCCGGACTGTTCCCCAAATTTGCCAAACGTCGGACAAAATTGATTCTTTCTTCTTGGCGACCTTCCTGACGACCGTCGGCAAAGGCTTCTTGATAGAATCGGGTTTGTTTTAAATCGGTGAGTCCTAACATTTCGGCAATCTCCTCGCGGCTGAGTTGGGGGAGTTT
>JBNGCR010000078.1:0-22850 GCA_050045915.1 Limnospira sp. | reverse complement strand
GGCTGCGGATATTTAATCGGTGTGGATATCCGACGGGCTGCGGATATTTAATCGGATTTGATATGATTAAAATAAACTCAATTGGCGATCGCGGCAAATTTCAACTTGATGACAACTCCCACTTTCCACAAATTCCAGAATGCAGCGGGCGACATATTCCGCCAACTTCACCGGCACCGCATTGCCGATCATTTGTTCCAAATCCGATTTGCCGCCCTCGAATTTGAAGGTTTTCGGGAAGGTTTGAATGTAACTGCGTTCGATTGTCGTCAGCGGCCGCAAATTCTCGTCGATATCGCAGGCATCTCCCGGATGTTTTTTGTAGGTTTTCGGGACGGGACGGTTCACCCCCCGCACCGTCGGGCTGGGTTCGTGAATGCTGAAAACCCCCCGCCTTTGGTAGCTTCTGGGATGGCGATAAAAATACTCGATTCCCAAGCTGTCTCCCAAATACTCGAATACCGTCATGGGTTCGGGCGACTGATTTTTGATCAAATACTCGCTCAAATCTCCGTCGTTGCCACCCAGTTTGCCGATTAAAAAATATCTTTTTCTGGCTTGGGGTACGCCACAATAACTCGCGTTCAAAACCGAAGAGGTGAGGCCGTAGCCGCTTTGTTTGAAGAGGGCGATCGCACCTTCCAAAACCTGACTTTTGACAATTCTCGTCACATTTTCCATGATAAACCAGCTCGGCTTGACATGGGTGACAATCTCTGCAAAACTTAAGGTTAGATTTGCTCGTCCCAGACTTTCATCCCGCTTCCCCGCACTGGAAAAGTCTTGGCAGGGGGGGCCGCCGACGATCATTTCCGGCCGCAAGTCGGCAATAATATCTCGGGCGACTTCCGTGGCGAGATCGATTTCGGTAATGGGATGTTTGAAATTTTGTCGATAAACTGCGATCGCCGGTTGCCAACAGTCGAATGCAGACAGTATCTCAAATCCGGCATTTTGAAATCCCAGGGACAACCCCCCACAACCTGAAAATAAATCAACCGTTCTCATCATCAAAATAAACAAATCTGAACCCTCATATATTATAGCGTTCGATATTATTTCTGGACTCAATAAATGAGGCTGTCAACCCATTAAAGTGCGATCGCTGCATCGGCTTGTTACGATCACAAATTTTGCGTTTCGGCACTCCGCATACAGTTGTCGCGATCGTGATTGGCCTAAAAAGGAGAGGGCAGTTGGCCCAATTGGGACGGCTGGATCTGATGGGCCATCGATGTCACCCCTGTAGCACAAAACCTGTCAAAATGGATTTTTTTTACAAACAATTTATATTTTTGTCCTCAGCCGTCTGAGAGACTTGCTTTATTGATGTCGAGCGTGTAGAGTATGGAAGTGCCGTTTAAAATGGGACATCAATTTAATGAAAACTTCGATCAATTTCTAGCTACAGACAACTAAATGCAAGTACAAGTCTCTTCTCCGGCTGCGGGGAGTTCTCACCCCAAGAATAAGGAGCTGCCCTTCACGCTCCAAGATTTAAAAGCGGCAATTCCCCCCGATTGTTTTGAGCCATCCACCAGCCGTTCCCTGGCTTACTTTTTTTTAGATGTGGGTTTGATTGCGGGCTTTTACGCGATCGCCGCATACCTGGACAACTGGTGGTTTTACCTGATTTTCTGGCCGATCCAAGGGACGCTTTTTTGGTCCCTATTTGTCGTCGGCCACGATTGTGGACACGGCTCGTTTTCCCAGTCCAAGTGGTTGAATAACCTGATCGGACACCTGAGCCACACCCCCATATTGGTTCCCTACCACGGTTGGCGGATCAGCCACCGCACCCACCACGCCAACACCGGCAATATCGACACAGATGAGAGCTGGTATCCTATGGAGGAAACCGAATACAACGAGATGCCTTGGTATGGCAAACTGGTGCGCTTTTACCTGATCCTATTTGCTTACCCCTTCTATCTTTTCGTGCGATCGCCCAATCGGGAAGGATCGCATTTTTTACCCAGTAGCCCCCTATTTCGCCCGTCGGAAAAATGGGATGTGATCACCAGCACGGTTTGCTGGGTAGCATTTGCGGGATTTTTGGTCTTTTTAACCGTCCAATATGGTTGGATCTTTTTCCTAAAATTCTACCTGGTTCCCTACCTGATTTTTGTCCTGTGGTTGGATCTCGTCACCTTTTTACACCATACAGAAGATGACATTCCTTGGTATCGGGGCGATGACTGGTACTTCCTCAAAGGGGCACTATCCACCATCGATCGCGACTACGGTTTCATCAACCCCATCCACCACAATATCGGCACCCACGTCGTCCACCATATTTTCCTGAGTATTCCCCACTATCACCTGTTGCGGGCAACCGAAGCGATCAAACCCGTTCTCGGGGATTATTATCGCATCTCAAAAGAACCGATTTGGAAGGCGTTTTGGAAGTCTTATTTAGCCTGTCACTTCGTCCCCGATCGCGGGTCTGGCGTTTACTACCGATCGCCCTTCAATCCGGGATACGATCGGACGATGGCGGAAACGGATTCTAAATCGAGATAGAATAAAAAGGCAGTCAACCGCGATCGCCAATCGATGTCAGGGTTTCCGCCGCCTCTCGCCCAACCCCAATCTCTCGAACAGTGTCTGAAACAGTATTTTGGATACGACACCTTCCGTCCCGGACAGCGGGAGATTATCGAACGGGTGTTGCAGAAACGGGACTCATTGATCATCATGCCCACGGGAGGCGGGAAGTCCCTCTGTTTCCAGCTTCCCGCCCTTCTCAAACCCGGTTTGACGGTGGTGGTGTCACCCCTAATCGCCCTGATGCAAGATCAGGTGGAAGCCCTGCAAGATAACGGCATCGGGGCAACATTTCTCAACAGCACCCTGTCCCTCCACGGCGTCCGCCAGCGGGAACTGGCAATTTTGGAAGGCAAAATTAAACTGCTGTACGTCGCCCCGGAACGACTTTTATCTCCCCAGTTTCTCGAATTTCTCGATCGCATCGACGCGGAACTGGGGATTTCTACGTTTGCCATCGACGAAGCCCACTGTGTCTCCGAGTGGGGGCACGATTTTCGCCCGGAATATCGACAATTACAACAAGTGCGATCGCGCTATCCCCACGTCCCCGCCATCGCCCTCACCGCCACCGCCACCGAACGGGTGAGACGCGACATCATCAAACAACTCGCCCTCCAACAACCTCACATCCACGTCGCCAGCTTTTATCGCTCCAACCTGTACTATCAAGTCATCCCGAAAGAAAAACACCGCTTCACCCAACTGTTAAATTTAATGCGATCGCTCGACGGTTCCGGCATCATCTATTGTTCGAGTCGGAAGCGTGTGGAAGAACTGGCATTTAAACTGCAAAAAGAAAACATTGACGCCCTTCCCTACCATGCCGGGATGGAAGACTACGAACGCATCGAAAATCATACCCGCTTTATCCGGGATGACGTGCGGGTGATGGTGGCGACAGTCGCCTTCGGTATGGGCATCGACAAGCCGGATGTTCGGTTTGTGATTCACTACGATTTGCCCAAAAGTTTGGAGACGTATTATCAGGAGTCCGGGCGGGCGGGGCGGGACGGAGAATCGGCGCAATGCCTGCTGTTATTTAGCTACGGCGACGTCAAAACCATCGAATATTTGATCGAGCAAAAACCCGACGAAGACGAACGGCGGATCGCCCGCCAGCAGTTGCGCCAGGTGCTCGATTATGCGGCATCGACGGAGTGTCGCCACCGCATCCAACTGCGCTATTTCGGTGAAGAATTTCCCGGAAATTGTGGCCAATGCGACAACTGTCGCCACCAGAAACCGCTCGAAGATTGGACGGTGGAGGCGATGAAATTTCTCTCCTGCGTGGCACGATGTCAGGAACGATTCGGGATGAATTATATTATCGACGTGCTACGGGGTTCCAAGAGTAAAAAAGTCCTCGATCGCGGACACGACAAACTGTCCACCTACGGCATCGGGCGGGATAAAACGGCGGACGACTGGAAAATGTTGGCGCGATCGCTGCTGCATCAAGGACTCTTAGATCAGACGGAAGACGGCTATTCAATTTTGAAATTAAATCGCTATAGTTGGGAGGTGATGAAAAGACAGCGGGAAGTGAAAATTGCCGTCCCCCAGAAACCCGAAGTGGAACAACCAACTCGCTCTCTAGCGGCGGAAGTGAAAATGTTATTTGAACATCTCCGCCAACTTCGCAAAACAATTGCCGACGAAAAGCAAGTGCCGCCCTATGTCGTCTTCCCGGATTCCACCCTGCAATTGATGGCACGGGAACGCCCCGCAAGCGAAGCAGATTTGTTAGAAATTTCGGGCGTTGGGACGCACAAACTGAGACAATATGGAGGGCAGTTTTTGAGCGCCATTCACCAGTTCTGTGAGGAACAAGGACTGCCCCTCAAGTCCGCCCCCCCGAAACAACAAACCATCTCGATTTGGGATACCCTCTCGACGACTTTAATGCAAACTCTGGAACTGTACCAACAGGGGTTGAGTGTGGATGCGATCGCCAACGAACGGGGTTTAAAAGCGAGTACAATTTACGGGCATTTAGCCGAACTGATCGCCCTGAATTACGGCGATATCGACGTCGATCGCCTGGTATCTCCGGAACGAAAGCAGGCGATTTTGGAGGCGATCGCGACTGTCGGGGATGATTCCCTCCGACAGATTTTTGAGTATTTGAAAGAGGCTTACAATTACGGTGAAATAAAAGTGATTTTGGCGATGTGGCGATCGCAGCGATCGCCGAAAATTGAGTTTTGAAGGCGATTCTAATAAATCGAAACATCCGGAACGAGCGATCGCCCCTTATGCAATTGCTTTAGCAATTTTTTGAGGCAAATATCAAACTCAATTAGAGAGGAGCATTGCCCCACCTTGCACCCCAACTATTGCCAAATCACGCCGCGATCGAACACCCGGCCCTTCTTGTCAATTCCCGAAATAACGATGCGATCGCCATAGACTTCATTCACCGCAAAACTGAGGCATTCCGTGGCGTATTCCGTCCACTCCGATCGCCCCACCGGACGGCTTTTAGCCCCCGCACCGCAAATCAAATAAGTCGTCCCGTCGATGGGGCGGGTGCGTTCGTAATCGTGTTCGTGGCCGTTAATATACAGTTGCACGCCGTATTTTTTAAAGAAGGGTTTCAGCTTTTTAATCCGGCTTTTATTCACTCCATATTGGCCAGAAGAATACAGGGGATGATGCCCGAAAACGATTTTCCAAGGTGCATCACTGTTTCGCAGTTCTGATCGTAACCAAGTAAGTTGGCTATTCCAATCAGCTTCATTCATCGTTTCGATCGCGAAAAACTGCACGGCATCCCGGCGAAATGTATAATATCTGCCCGCCATGTTGAAATGGGGATATTTAATTTGTCGATCGCCATTTTCGGTGCGGACGTCGTGGTTGCCCAAACAGGCGTAAAATTTGACTCCCCGCCGCAAAAGCGGTTTATAAGGCCGCTCGAATACCGTGTTAATTTTCTCAATTTCGCCGTTCCGATAAATATTATCTCCGGCGAGCAAAACCAGATCGAAAGGGTGCTGTTTGTGATAGCGGGCCATCGCCCGGGCGACGGCATATTGGCTGCGATCGCCGGTTCCCGTATCGGCGATGGCGGCGAACCGGAATAGGGGCGGGGTGGCGGGGGTGAGTTCGTCGGCGTTGGCGACGATTTCGGATTCAGAAAAAAGCCGTCGCGATCGCCCCCAAACTTGCAAGACTTGCCATAATCCAAAATTGACGGCGTGTTTCATCCAATTCTCAAAATCGACAAATTTCTACAAAACAAAATGGTAAAGTAGGGCTGGAATATGCCCCGTTCAACTTTAGCGCGTTTGCCCCGTCAGGGCGATTTTCAATGTCCCAGGAGCGACCGACACCCCCCCAACCCCGCCCAGTCAAACGGCGACGGCGATCCGCCCGCAGATCCCGGGGTCGCCTGTTTCGCGACGCGGCGATCGCACTGCTGCGGCAACTCATCAAAACCTTAGAGGGGACGGTGGAACGCTTGGAAGCGGAATCCCAAATTCCCACCCGCCGGGGACTCTCGGGCTGGGTGTGGGGCGTGATCGCCCTGGCGGTGGCCTTTGGGTTCGTGGCGGTTTTCTTCCCGAATTCGGCTCCGGAGGAAATGGCCCAACGTCCCCCCGTGGAGGAAATCCGACCCGCCATCCCGACTCCGGAACCGGAGATTTCAGAACTTCCGGAAGTTGAAGAACCCATTTCCAAACCGCCAGAAATGACGGAAATTCCGATCGCCGCAGAACCAGAGTCGGAGTCAGAAAAGCCGGGAGTAGAAGCGCCGGAAATTATCGAAATTGAAGAATCACTCGCGGCACCTGAACCGGGTAATTTACCCCCAGAATTGACCGCCCCCAACGATCCCAAACCCGTGAATTTGATCGCCTCGGTCGCCATTGCCCGACCCTATTTGAGCGACTCGATCCGCGATCGCCTCGCCGAGTTTAGCGATCGCTACGGCGATGATTTAATTCAAGCCGTGGAGGCTAATTTTGTCGCCAGTTTACTACAGGTCGAGGTGGGTGATGAATGGTACGAGTTGGACGATAAGAATCAGAATCGCTGGGCAAATCAGCTTTTTCAGAAAGTGCGATCGCTCGATTTTACCCGCCTAGAAATTCGTGATAATGATGGACAAATAATTGCCCGAAATCCTGTAGTCGGTTCGGAAATGATTATTTTTAAGAGATGAAAGTGCGACGGTTGCCGTTACCGTTGTCAACTTTGGCTTCAGTATGACTACAATAGAAAGACTTTCGGTCAGATTCGTATGTGTTACGAGTTCCGCCGGATTTGGCTTCCCGGATCGCGATCGCGGCATCCGATTATCCAACCCATCGAGTCGGCTATAAACCATGTTAATTCGCTTTTTTCAACACGGTAGCGCCCAATTCTTGCATCACGTTCCCCTGCGACGAGCCATTGTGATTCCCTTCGTGCTTCAGATCTGCGCCACGGTGGGGATTACGGGATATCTGTCCTGGCGCAACGGTCAGCAGGCGGTCTTGGAAGTTGCCAACCGACTTCGCAACGAAGTGAGCGATCGCGTCACGATGCATCTGGAAAACTTTCTGGAACAACCGCACCTGATTGCCAAAATTATCTCGAAAGAAACCCGTCGAGGAGAGTTCGATTTTGCTGACCTTCAACGACCCGAATATGCCCTTTGGCAACTCCTGGATATTTTCGATTCCGTCCACGCCGCTTATGTTGCCAATGAGGACGGAAAATTTATTTATGTCAAACAAAATCAGGACGGTTCATTTAATTCTAAAATCGTGCAACAACCGCCCGAACGAAGGATTTATCAATTGACTCCAGAAGGCGATCGCGGCTCCCAAATTGATCGCGATCGCTACGACCCGAGAACTCGACCCTGGTACACCAAAACCCTGGTATTAGAGCAATCCAATTGGAGCCAAATTTATCCATTTACCAGCGGAGAACTCGGCCTCACCGCCTCCCGTCCCATCTTCGATCGCGACGGTCAATTCTTGGGGATCGTGGGCGTCGATTTCGTCCTCGGTTCGATCGACGACTTTCTCCGCAGTATCCAGATCAGCCCCAACGCCGAGATTTTTATTCTCGAACCCTCCGGGTTTTTGGTGGCGACTTCTACGGCAGAAGCACCCTTTTTTACCGACAACCGAGGGCGGGCAAATCGCCTGAAAATTTCGGACAGTAAAAATCCCAAATTTCGGGCGATCGCGGATTATTTAAATCGCAATTTCGACCATTTAAGCCAGATCGAAGAAACCTATCAAAGCGATTTTAAAATAGACGGAAAGCGTCAGTTTCTCCAAGTCGTCCCGCACCGCGATCGCTTCGGTTTAAATTGGCTGGTCGTGGTGGCGATACCGGAGGCCGATTTTATGGGTCAAATTGACGCTAACGCCCGCACCACGTTACTCCTGTGCCTAGTCGCTTTAGCCGTCACGATCGCGATCGGAATTGTCACCGCCCGCTGGGTGACTCGACCGATTCTCAACCTCAACCGAGCCGCCCGAAAAATTGCCGATGGACAGTGGAATCAAACCGTCAAAATTTCCCGCTGCGACGAAGTCGGAGAACTGGCCGCAACCTTCAATCAAATGGTCGCCCAACTTCGGCAATCTTTCCAAGATATCGAAGCCAAACACGCCGAAACCCAAGCCTTAAATCGCCAGCTTTTAGAGCGAGAATATTGGCTAAACCAATTTTTAGAAACCCTGCCTATCGGCGTTTTAGTCTATAACAGAAATGGCAAAATTTACTACGCCAATAAACGGTTAAAAGACCTCCTTGGAAAGACAGAGATTCCGGAAGTAAATCCGGAAAAATTTTCGGAAGAAAATCAGTTTTATATCGCCAATACTGACCGGCTATATCCCAGTAAATCTCTGCCCCTCGTCCGAGCTTTGAAAGGAAAAACTATTCACATTGAAAACCTAGAAATTCGCCGTCCCGATCGCGCCATTCCCTGCTCAGTGATGGCCGCGCCGATCTTCGACTGCGATGACGCGATCGCCTACGGAATTTGCGTGTTTGAAGACATCACCCAACGCCGACAGGCAGAGATCGAACGACAAAACTTCACCACCCAACTTAAACTCAAAAACGAAGCCCTCAAACGCTTGGATCAAATTAAAGATGAATTTCTCGCCAATACCTCCCACGAACTTCGTACCCCCCTCAACGGCATGATCGGTTTGGCGGAATCGATGGTGGCGGGGGTAGCCGGTTCCCTGACCGAACTCCAACACAAAAACTTGGTGATGATCGCCCACAGCGGCCACCGCTTGTCAACCCTAGTCAACGACATTCTCGACTTCTCAAAACTGCGACACCGGACGATCGAACTGCAACAAAAACCCTTGGGACTGCGAGAGATTGTGGAAATTGTCGTCATTTTGAGTCAACCTTCAATTCAGAGCAAAAATATCCAAATTTTTAATGAAATACCTGCAGATTTGCCCGCCGTTTATGCAGACGAAAATCGCCTGCAACAAATTCTCTATAATTTAATTGGAAATGCCATCAAATTTACGGAGGTCGGAACCGTCAAAATCACCGCCTCTGTCCGGGAAGGAGACGCGATCGCCGTGACCGTTTCCGACACCGGTATCGGCATTCCCGAAGACAAACGCGATCGCATTTTTGAATCCTTTGAACAGGGAGACGGTTCGACGGCGCGACGGTACGGCGGGACGGGTTTAGGTCTAGCCGTGACGAAACAGTTGGTGGAACTCCACCACGGTCAAATTTGGGTCGATTCCGTCGTCGGCGAGGGTTCAATCTTTACCTTTACCCTCCCTGTCGCAGCCGAAGATCCCCCCATCAAACCGTCCGCGATCGCCAGTTTGGACGCATTGATCGACAACAAAAAAATGCCCACTTTTGTTCCCGCTGCGACCTCAACCCATCCCGTCGATGCCAATAAAAATCAGTTTAAAATTTTGATCGTCGATGACGATCCGGTCAACCTACAAGTATTAGAAAATTATCTCTATTTAGAAAACTATGCCGTCACCCGGGCGAACAACGGGCCGGAAGCCCTGGAAATTTTGGAAGCCGGTTTTATCCCCGACCTAATTTTAATGGACGTGATGATGCCCCGGATGACGGGTTACGAAGTCACCCAAAAAATTCGCGAAACCTGGCTACCCCACCAACTGCCCATCATGATGTTGACGGCAAAAAATCGCGTTTCGGATTTGGTGTTCGGCTTGGAAGTGGGGGCGAATGACTATCTCTCCAAACCCCTCAATAAAGACGAACTTCTAGCCCGAATTAAAACCCACATCCGCATCAAAAAACTCCGCACCGAAAAAGCCCACATCCGCAAGACCTTCGGCCGCTATGTGACCGATGAAATCGTTGCCAATTTGCTCGAAAGTGACGACCGCCTCAAACTGGGTGGGGAGCGTCGCACCATCACAATTTTGACATCCGATTTGCGCGGTTTTACGGCGACATCCGAACGGCTGCCGCCGGAAGAAGTCGTCAAAATTCTCAACTTCTACCTCTCGAAAATGGCGGATATTATTACCGGCTATAATGGCACCATTGACGAGTTTATGGGGGACGGAATTTTAGTCCTATTTGGAGCGCCGAAACCTCGGGAAGATGACCCCCAGCGGGCGATCGCCTGTGCGGTGGCGATGCAGTTGGCGATGGATGCCGTCAACCGGCAGATGAAAGCCTGGGGATATCCAAATTTAGAAATGGGAATCGGGGTGAATACCGGCGAAGTGGTCGTGGGGAATATCGGCTCTGAAAAGCGCACCAAATACGGCGTGGTGGGCAAGCAGGTCAATTTGACCTACCGGATCGAATCCTACACCACCGGCGGACAAATTTTTATTTCTCAATCGACCTGGGATTCTGCGGGGGCGATCGCCCATATTGTCGGCGAAAAACACGTCCACCCCAAAGGAGTCCAACAGCCGATTCCGATTTACGAATTGGGCGGCGTGGGTAGCCCTTACAACCTCTATTTGAAACGAGAAGAGGAGATTTTTATTCCCCTCCCCGACCCCGTCGCCCTGGACTATGTAATTTTGGAAGGAAAGCACGTCGGCGAGAACCTCTTCTCCGGCGAAATTGTGAAACTTTCAGCCCGGGAAGCCAAGGTCAAAACCCGCTCGGGGGACGAAAATTGCTTGCCTTTACCCCTGACCAATATCAAGCTAAATTTGAGCGGTTACGGCGGTCTGCAAGGCTCGGAAGATGTCTATGCAAAAGTGCTAGAACGTTGGGCGGAACCGGGACATTTTTACATTCACTTTACGGCAAAACCACCGGAGGTTGATGCCAAGTTGACGGCGATTTACGAGGGGTTGATCGAGACTCGATCCCGATGAAAAAAAAACCAAGACGAATGGCATTCGCCCCTACTTTTCGGGCGCTAGGGTGAAGGAGACGGCGAGATATTCCCGGTAGCTGCAAATCCGATCGCCCCGGATCTCAAATGCGATCGCCACTTGGTTTTCGTAGGGATTTCCCCATATTTTACCCCGCGATCGCGCCTCAAAAATCACCGTCGTGTCGCCACCGGAAATCCGTTCCTCGTCGAGGGTGAGTCCGCCGGCAAAAACCGTCCGGGTGGCGGAGCGGAGAAAATCCCCCAGTTTCTGGACCCCGTGATTCAAGCCTTTGTAGGGTCCGGCAGGAAAGAAAAAGGTGACATCGTCGGTGAGCATCTCCAAAAATGCCTCCCACTCCCCCGTTGCCAACCCGCGTTTGAAGCGATCGAAGCCGATCTGGGCGGTTTCTAGGGTTTCTGGAGAAGGAGTTCTCATCATCGGTCGATACTGCCAGTTACTGTTGCTATTATCCGCTTTTGTAGCCTCTTTAACCCGCCGGTTGATATCGCGGCCCATCTTTGTTAAAATTTGTAACTAAAAGATTAACTTTTATCATTCGCCCATGAGTTTTTTCCATCCGACCGAACCCATCATCCGCCGCAAACAGGAGGATTTAGACGTTCAAGATTTGAAAGGATTGTTACAAGTCAACTGGAAACTCGGTCAAAAAACGCTCATTTCCAATACCTACACCCGCATCGATCAGGTTTTTTTAATTTGGGGGTGGATGACGCTGATTATCTTCGCGATCGCCCAATTTATGCCCATTAGCTGGACAACTCAAGCTTACTGGTGGTCCGCCTTGACCTTGTTTGGAACCCTGGGAATGGTCGCCCTCACCCGCTGCTGGGTGCGGATCGAACGGGTGAGTTGGCTGCTGTACGGCTGGGCGATTTTGATGGCGGCCGGTTTGGGATTGACGAACTTCGGAATTTTTTGGGGACGGCCGGAGATTTTGTTAAATTTATGTCCCCTGTGGTTGACCGTCTGCGGTTTGGGCTATTTTTTAACCGCCTTCGCCCTGCGATCGCGGACATTTTTGCTCTCGGGTTCGATCCATATTTCGGGCATTTTTCTGCTGTCTTACTTCCCTACTTGGCAGTTTCTCACCACCGGTTTAATTATGGCGGGGACGATGCTATTTCTAGCCGAAACCCAGTGGGATATGCGCCCCCCCATCGACTCCCCATTTCTGACCGTCCAAGAGTTGGCATTCAACCGGCAACAACAGAAAAAACGGAATCGAAACTTTCGATAATTTGAACTACGAACCGGCACTTCCGAGCAGGTAGAGGCTCAGTAACGTGCCGCTGTTCCACAAACTGTGCAGCAACATGGGGGCGAGGAGATTGCGCGATCGCGTGTAGACGAACCCCAGCACCATTCCCAGCACGAATAACGGCAGCACTTCCGAAATATTCAGGTGTGCCACAGCGAAGAAAAAACCACTGGCTGCGATCGCCCCCCACAAAGGCAAATAGCGGGTCAAAGAGGGCAGTAAAAACCCGCGAAACATCAGTTCCTCAAAGGCGGGGGCGGCGATGGAAGCGGTCACGAAAAAGATCGCCAACGCGAGTCCGTCGCGGTTTTCCAAAGCGATGGGAAGAATCGGATTGCTCCCCCCCTGTCCATCCCACAATTGCTGATTGAGCAACGACACCACAATCACCAGGGGCAGGGCGACGCAATACCCGCCCAAACCCCACAAAATCCAGTTATCCCGAAACTTGAACTGGAACCATCCTTCCGGGAGTGGAAAAAAGGGTTTCAGGGAAAGATACAGAACCCCCACCCCGCCCAACACCAACAAAACGTAGGTCAGCAGGACGTAAAATGCCTGGAGTCGGGCATCCCCCGCCGGGGGCTTCAAGCCGATCATTTGAAATAAAATCGGGACGACAAATTGTCCGATCAGGAAAAATCCCAAGACGAAAACTTGCGCGATGGTTTCCCCATTCCAGGGAACCGACCATTCCACATCCGCGTTGGCGGCGAGAATGGCTTCTTTGCGGTTGAGCAACCATTGCACCCCCAACACAATTAAGAGGATAATTCCCACCACCAATCCCAGTCCCGGAATAGCCGAAACGATCGCCAGTTTGTAAACGGCATCTTCGGCGATTTCTTGCTCGCGGGCGTTCAGTTCCACCAGGGCTTCTTGGCGTTCCTGGAGGCTGTAGAGTCGGGCTAGGGTTTGGTAGCGGAACCAGCTTTCTAAATTTTGTCGCAAAATCGGCTCGGCATCGGGTAGTAGCCGGGGCGGTTCGCTCCAGAGTCCCGCCAACACCCGGGCGGTTTTTGCCGTCGGAGTTCCTTCATTTTGGGCGATTAACGATTTCCACGTCGCGATCGCCTCTTCAGTTTTTCCCAACTCCGCCCGGATGACGCCGCTCCGCAACTTCAACTCGTCGAGGGACTGTTCCAGCTTTTGAACCGTGGCGGGCGGCGGGAGCTCCCGTGCTCGCACCCGTTGCAAATTCTCTTCGGTGGATGCGATCGTCGTCTGATATTGGTCGAGGGCCGCCCGCACCGCATTTTCGCCGATAATATTATCGCGCAGGGTCAACAATTGTTCCCCTTCCCCCCTCTCGGGCCTCCACTCCGACCCATGCAGGACTAAATTGGTTTGATACAGTTCCAGGCGACTCTGAATTTGCGGTTGAGTCCAACTGGCCAGCAAACTCAGCCCCAAATAGGCCAGGGCGAAGAGCGTCAGAACGGTCAGAATGATACGTTTAATTGTCATTGACATCAATAGAAAGGGTCAACACGAAAGAATTAACAATTAACAATTAACAATTATCAATTATCAATTATTAATTATCCACTCCTACCACCTCGGATCGGAGGCCAAAAATTCAGCCATCTGAGCGGGGGGCATGGGTTTGGCGAAGAAATATCCCTGTCCGCTGTCACATTGTAAATCCCGCAGTTGGGCGAGTTGCTCGGGGGTTTCGATGCCCTCCGCCACGGCGACCATATTCAACGTTTTGGAAATGCCGATGATGGCGGGGATGAGTCCCAAGTTTTTGGGCGTCCCGTCCAGGAGGCTGACAAAGGATTTATCAATTTTAATCGTATCGACGGGGAAAGCGTGCAGGTAGCTAAGGGAGGAGTAGCCCGTGCCGAAATCGTCAATGCTCAAACCGATGTCGCGCGATCGCAGTTGTTGGAGGAGGGTGAGGGCGCTCTCGGGGTATTCGACGATCGCACTTTCGGTCATTTCCAATCTCAGACAGTTCGGACTCAGACCACTTTCGTCCAAAATCTCGTCGATAGTCGCCACCAAATCCGGGCGGGCAAATTGTCGCACCGACAGGTTGACGCTGACACTGAGGGACTCGTCGGCCAAATATTGTTCCTGCCACCGGCGCAGTTGACGGCAGGCTTCGGACAGCATCAGGGTGCCAATTTTCCCAATCTCGCCCATTTCTTCAGCCAGGGGAATGAACCTGGCCGGAGACACCAACCCCCGCCGGGGATGTTTCCAGCGCACCAGGGCTTCCATACTCGCGATTTTTCCCGTTTTTAAATCAATAATGGGCTGATAGTAGGGGATCAATTCTTGCTGTTGGATCGCCCGTCGCAAATCCGTTTCCAACCCCAACAAATCCAGGGCTTCCTGGTGCATATGGGGGTCAAAAACGTAATACCTCCCCCGCCCGAATGCCTTCGCCCGGTACATGGCGGTGTCCGCATCCCGAAGCAGGTGTTCCGGCTTTTGATAATCGGCGTGATTCAGGGCAATTCCGATGCTGATATTGATAAAAATTTCGCGGTTGTGAATTTGAAACGGACGCGCAAAAAGATCCAGTAGGGAACCGGCGATCTCCTTTACCGATTTCAGGTCGCGGATCTCCCGCAGGAGGATGGCGAATTCGTCGCCGCCGAGTCGCGCCAACAAATCGCGATCGTCCAACCGATCTCGGAGGCGTCCGGCGATGGCAACCAGCAGTTCATCGCCGACTAGGTGTCCCAAAGAATCATTGACGACTTTGAAGCGATCGCAGTCCAAAAACAGCACGGCAAACCGCCGCTGCGGCTCCGTTTTAAATTCCGCGATCGCCCCTCCAACCCGCTCCATAAATAAAGTGCGGTTGGGCAAACCCGTCAGCGTATCGTGCAGGGCCATGTCCAACAGCCTCGCGTTGGCTTCTTCGAGCTGTCGCGTCCGCTCTTGAACCCGATTTTCCAAATCTGCATTCAGTTGTCGGATTTCCTCTTCCGCCGCTTTCAGCATCAGTTGATTTTCGACCCGGGCCATGACTTCTTCCATTTGAAAGGGCTTGGTAATGTAGTCCGCGCCGCCCACCTCAAAAGCTTTTACCTTGTCAAAAACGTCGTCCAAAGCACTCAAAAAAATAACCGGAACTTTCATCAACTGCGGGTCGCATTTGAGTTTGTAACACACCTCATATCCATCCAGTCCCGGCATCATAATATCCAGCAAAATCAAGTCCGGCTCCACCGTTTTAACTGCCATCAGAGCCATTTTACCGTTAACCGCCTTGCGGACATTATACCCTTCTACCATCAAAATTTCCGAGAGAAGGTGCAAATTTTCCGGCTTGTCATCGACCACTAAAATATCGGCTTTTGGTTTCTCCACGTCATTCCCACTCAATTCAGCATCTCTTGGGTGTCGGCCTTGCCGACATCTTCGATTCCTTCCACCAGTTCAAGGACTTTATCAAATTTAAAGTTCGCCACCCACTCCGTCATGGCCTTGGCGAGATCCGTGTGCTCGGGCGGAATTTTTTCGATGAGTTCCAATAACAGAATATCGCTGCCCTGAGCGGCGGCGAGATAGACTTGAGTTAACCAAGATTCTGACATATTTTGGATTTGTTTTAAAGGCAATTTCGCATCGGCCTCCCCCTCGCCATCCGTCCCGGGATTCAAACTCACCGAAATGTCCGAAGTCGCTTCGCAGATATATTCGACGCCCAGATATTGACGCAGTTTTTGCAGCAGTTCTTCCCGCCGAAAGGGTTTCCGCAAAAAGTCATCACAGCCCGCTTCGACAATCTCCTGTCGGTGTTCCTCAAAGGCGCTGGCCGTCAGTGCGAGAATCGGGATCTGGCGGCCGTCCGGGCGCGATCGGATCTGTCGCGTGGCTTCGTAACCGTCGAGGATCGGCATCTGCATATCCATCAAAATTAGATCGGGGTTCCAACCCTCCCAAATCGCGATCGCCTCCTGGCCATTTTCCGCTTCCCGCACCGCAAATCCCAAGGAGCCGAGCAGTTGCAGGATCAACAGGCGATTGGTTTCCCGATCTTCGGCCACCAGAATCCGGTACGTCCGCTGGTTGGGGGCCAATTCCAGCGTCCGCTCCCTCCCCGCCATTCCCTGGGCCTCCGCCGATTGGGCCTCCCCCCGTTCCACCGGGATGGCAAAGGAGAAAGTCGAACCCCGGTCTGGGGCGCTACAGACGGTAATTTCTCCCCCCATCAAATTGACAAACTTCTGGGCGATCGCCAACCCCAAACCGCTTCCCTCAGAGGAATTCAACCCCGCCTGCGTCTGTCCGAAAGCTTCAAACAGCCCGTCGCACTCTTCGGGAGAGATACCAAACCCCGTATCCTGCACTTCAAATTGCAGGATATCTTGGGAGTCCCGCATTTGGTGGCCGACTCGCAGGGTGACACTGCCCATGTCCGTGAATTTGATGGCGTTTCCCAGCAAATTGATCAGTACCTGGCGCAATTTCTTTTCATCCGCCTCCACCCACCGCAGCAAATTCTGCGATCGCTCGAAATAGAGATATAAATTTTTCGATCGCGCCCGCAGACAAAACATATCTTCCAAAGCTTGCAGAAACTCATACAGGTCAAACCGGTTCGTCTGCAACGTCACCCGCCCCGCCTCGATGCGGGACATTTCCAAAATATCGTCGATCAGGGCGAGGAGATGCTCTCCCGAACGGTTGATAATTTCAATATGTTGGCGGTGTTGGGGGGAAAGGGAACTCGAGCGGACTGACATCAGTTGGGCGAACCCCAAAATGGCATTGAGCGGCGTCCGCAGTTCGTGGCTCATGTTCGCCAGAAATTCGCTCTTGGCCCGGTTTGCCGCGTCGGCCATCTCCTTCGCCGCTTGCAACTGCCGCGTCTGTTCCTGGGTGGTGGCGAACAACTCCGCCTGGTGGACGGCGACGCCGAGTTGGGAGCTGATTTGGGTGACGGTGCGGATTTCAGCCGTCGTCCACCGCCGGGGGCGGTCGTTTTGGTAGGCCGCCAACAACCCCCAAAGCTGGGAACCTCGGAAAATGGGCGCAATGATGTAGGCCCGGGCTTGGAACTGCTCCAACAGTTCCAGGTAGCACTCGTCAAAGCCGACGGTGTAAATATCCGTCACGCACCGATAACTCGCGCCTTCGCCGTAGATGCCGCCCTGGGTTTCCTGTAGGTGGGTGTCGGCGAGCAGGTAGTTGCCGTTGAGGGTTTTGACGGCGCACCCTTCCCGGTTGACGGCGATGCGAGTCACCGTTTCGTTCTCGCGCCTCGCCGCCGAGGTCAGTTCCACCCACCCCTCCACCACCGACTCGGCGACAAAATTCCCGCTCCAGTCTTCGTTGAAGCGGTAGACGAGGACGCGATCGCAGTTGAGGGCCCCCCGGAGTTCCCGGGTCGCCGTGCCGAAAATGCGGTCCAATTCCAGGCTCTGGCGCATTTGCTGCACCACTTGCAGGATCGATCGCTCCCGCTCCGCGCTTTCCCGCAGGGCCCGTTCAGTGGCTTTGGCCGCGGTGATATCGGTATGAAACCCCACCATCCGGTAGGGGCGGCTCCGCTTGTCCCAGAGGGCCACGCCCCTCGACCGAATCCAGCGATCGCCGCCGTCCCGACATCGGGCGCAAAATTCCACGTCGTAGTTGGGAATTTCCAGGTTCAAATAGCGGTTTAACGTCCCCAACACCCGATCGCGATCCTCGGGATAGATCACCGCTTTGGCCGCCTCGATGTTGGGGAAATCGGCGTCGGGATCGTAACCCAACATCGTTTTCCAGCGCGGCGACAGGTAAATCTCCCCGCTGGCGATATCCCAGTCCCAAATTCCGTCATTCGCCCCCAGCACGGCGAGGGCGAACCGCTCTTGGGAGCGGCGCAGAGCCTCCTCCATCTGCTTCCGGTCGGTGATGTCGCTGACGGTGCAGATCACCCGGTCAATTCGGCCGTCGGCCTTCTGGGGCGTGGCGTTGACGAGTAGCCAGCGGCGGGTGTCGGTGCGGGTATTCTCGACGCCGAGGACGACGTTGTAGACCGCCTCCCCCGCTGCGATCGCCTGCTGCACGGGTAGCTCCGCCGGGGCCACCGAAGTCCCGTCTTCCCGAAACAGGTTCCAGCCGTCTCCGAAGACCTGGGGACGTTCCGGGGCGACGGCTAGATCGAACAAGTCCAGGGCCGCCTGATTGAAGACGAGAACTTCCGCGCGATCGTTGAGGAGCAACATCCCCACCTGCATTTCTTGAATCAGGGTGCGGAACTGCCGTTCGCTTTCTTTTAAGATTTGCTCTCGGGCCAGTTGGGTCGCCAGCTTGCGATCAAACCGGATCGCCAGCAGGGTAAAGAACAGGCACAGCAGCACCGCCGACCCGACGGCGATCGCCAGCAGGGAGGGGGTCAAGGCCGGAGCCGGCTCCGACGGCATAGCCAGTTTCGGGAAGATGTGGGCGGCGGCCATCCCCGCGTAGTGGATCTGGCCGAGTCCGGCCCCCACCCCGATCGCGCCGACGATTTTTTGCCCGTGATGCCCGCCATCAGACCGTTCTCGGATTTGGAAAACCAGCCACAGGGCGACCCAAGCCACGGCGATCGCCATCGCCACGGAAATCGCCACCAGCCGGCGATCATAAACGATCTGGGCCGACATCGATATCGCCGCGATCCCTACATAATGCGTGGCGGCAAGGCTGAGGCCCATCGCCATCCCCCCGCCGATTGACAGCAGCCGCCCGCAGTGGGGGCGCTGCAGCAGCCAGAGTCCGATCCCAGCACCGAGAATAGCCAGAAGCAGGGAGAGCAGGGTATTCCACAGATGATAGATGACCTGGACTGGCAGATCGAAGGCCAGCAGGGCGATGAAGTACATGGCCCAGATCCCCGCCCCCATCGCGATCGCCCCCCCCACCAACCAGAAAAAACGGCGCTTGGGAGTCCACAGGTTCTCGCAGGCGACCTGTCCGGCCAAATCCATCGCGATGTAGGAAGCGATGACACCAATTGCAAAAGACAACGCAACTAAGCTCCAGTTGTAGCCGCCTATCAGTTCGGTATTCATGTCAATGTTGTGAAAGCCCCGTGCAGTTCGACAGTCCCAGACTCGGCCGGCGGTTAACCCCGATTCGATCCCTGGTGAAATGGCGATCGTGCAACCGTCCTAAATTTCAAATCAAAAAAAGTCAACCCTCAGCATCCTTTTACATATCATAAGGGATAGCTCGTCCGGTGGTCGAAGACCTCCCCAAACGGGGTACAATGCTTCTGGCTGTGCGATTCGTTCGGGAATGAAATCGGGCTGAAATGCCCGAAATGACCTCCCGGTAAGGCTTCTACCCCCCTCTGGTGGATATAAGGGACGCACCCCTGACCAGCCTTATAACTGTCTGTATGTTCCGAAGTTTGGTATCACACGATACTAAATGAGGTGGGAACTCTCAGGGTCAAAGAGAAAGTTGGAGAATCTAAACAATTCATCAACAATCTCCGAGAGAGGAGGCGATAGCCACCCCCAGTTTTGGGACTCACAACCCCAGGATTGAAGCGGGGAACGGAAGGCGATGAGGGAGAATCTGCTCCCAAAAACTCGACCACTGCCAACCATCTATGACTAACCGAAAGGTAAACATTTGCCATGAACCCTCGAAAGCATTGGGTATCGAAAACAGGTTGATTACGATGCTGCTCGAATGAGTAAAAAGAAGCAATCAAAGCCCATATCGAAAAGGTTAAAGAGGTGATTAAGAAATATAAAACAGCACCTCAAGCCGCCCTGATTAAACATCTCAACCCCAGCAAGAGTCGTACTCATGACAACGAGACGACTGAACTAGGAGCCGTGTGAGGTGAAAGTCTCACGCACGGTTCTGAATGGGAGGGGGAGAAGATGACTTCTCTCTCGACCCCTAATTTCACCTGCCCCTGCCCAAAATTTTGCAACTCAGAACTGACGACTGATTAAAATGACGACCCGTGTAATTCTTGTCCGCCACGGTCAGAGTACCTACAACGCCCAAAAACGCATTCAGGGCCGCCTGGACGATTCCGTTTTGACCGATCGCGGCCGCGACGATGCCGAACGAGTCGCCCGAGCGATCGCCGGCCTGCCCCTGGATGCCGTCTACAGCAGCCCCCTCCGGCGGGCCAACCAGACCGCCCAACTCATTGTCTCCCGCCTGGAACGGGCGCCCGAGTTGCAAACCGCCGATTTGCTCATGGAAATCGACCTCCCCCTGTGGGCCGGACTCGAACGCCAGGAAGTCCGCGATCGCTTTTCCGAAGACTACCGCCGCTGGCAGGAAACCCCCCACGAGTTTTTCATGGTTATAGAAGGCGGAAAACAACATTTCCCCGTTTTATCTCTATTTGAACAGGCGCGACAATTTTGGCGAGATCTCCTCGCCCGCCACGCCGGCCAGACGGTTCTGGTTGTCGCCCACAACGGCATCAACCGCTCCCTCATCGCCACGGCTTTGGGGGTCAAACCCGAGTTTTATCAGTCCGTCCAGCAGTCCAACTGCGGCATCAGTGTCCTCAATATCGGCGACGTGGAACCGGGAGAACTCCCCAAACCCGCCGCCGTCCAGTTGGAGTCCATGAACCTCGCCTCCCACGTCGGTGCCCCATTTCCCACCCCCCGCCCGGAACATCGCGGCCCGAGGCTACTCCTCGTCCGCCACGGGGAAACCGAGTGGAACCGCAACGGACAATTTCAGGGACAAATTGACGTCCCCCTCAACGACAACGGCCGGCAACAGGCCCGAAAAGCTGCAGAATTTCTTAAGGATGTCCGGCTCGATTTCGCCCTGACCAGCCCGATGGCTCGTCCCAAAGAAACGGCCGAAATCATCCTCGAACATCACCCCGATCTCCCCCTCCAATTAGATGACAATTTCCGCGAAATTAGTCACGGTTTGTGGGAAGGGAAATTTGAGTCTGAAATCGAGGAGAACTACCCCGGTTTATTGAATCAGTGGAAGGTGGCACCGGAAACCGTGCAGATGCCGGAAGGGGAAAATTTAAACCAAGTTTGGGAACGGGTGGCGATCGGCTGGAAAAAATTGGTCAGAGCCTACGATTCCCAGCCCGTAACCGGGTTGGTGGTCGCCCACGATGCCGTCAACAAAGCCATCCTCTGCCAGGTGTTTGACCTGTCCCCCGAACATTTCTGGAACTTCAAACAAGGCAACGGTGCCGTCACCGTCATCGACTACCCCAACGGTGCCGACGGCCGCCCAGTTTTGCAGACGATGAACATTACCACCCACCTGTCTGGCAGCATTCTTGACAAGACCGCCGCCGGGGCGCTTTGACAATTAACAATTAACAATTAATAATTAATAATTAATAATTGTTAATGGCTGGAGAGGTGAGATCAGAGCTCATGAGTGGCGAACTCCTCAAACAAGTAAGGGTTTTAGATCCCGAGTCGGGGCGGGATCAGGTGGCTGACGTGCTGATCGCGGACGGTCGGATTCGGGCTGTCGAATCCGCGATCGCCGATTACCCCGAGAATACCCGGGTGCGGGATGGCGGGGGCCTGATTTTGGGGCCGGGACTCGTCGATCTCTACAGCCACACCGGGGAACCGGGATTTGAGGAGCGGGAAACCCTGGAATCCCTGGGAAAGGCGGCGATCGCGGGGGGATTTACCCGCCTGGGGATTTTGCCGGACACGGTGCCGCCGGCCGACAATCCCGCCACCGTCGGTTTCTTGCAAAGTCGCGTCCCGGCGGGGTTCCACCTGTGGGGCGCGATGACCCGAGGGGCGGCGGGGGAACAGATGACAGAACTCGGGGAGTTGGCGGGCTCGGGAATTGTCGGATTTGCTGACGGACATCCCCTGCAACGTCTCACCCTCCTGCGCCGGATTTTAGAATATCTCCATCCGCTCAACGTGCCGATCGCCCTCTACTGCTGCGATCGCCAACTCGCCAGCAACGGCGTGATGCGGGAGGGGGATGAATCCATCTACGCCGGCCTCCCCGGCCTCCCCGGCTTCGCCGAAACCGCCGCCCTCGCCGCCGTTTTGGAGTTGCTGGAAGCGACGGGAACCCCCGTCCACATCATGCGGGTTTCCACCGCCCGGGGGGTGGAACTGATCCGGGATGCCAAACGGCGGGGTCTACCCATCACCGCCAGCACCACCTGGATGCATTTATTGTTCGACACGGAGGCCGTCAGCGGCAAACGGTGGCGGGTTCTCGGCAGCGACGGATCGCCCTCGTCCCCCTTTCCCATCCCCTACGATCCCAGTCTCAACCTCGATCCGCCCCTCGGCAACCCCGCCGATCGCGCAGCCTTAATTGCAGGCGTCGGGGAGGGGATTTTAGATGCGATCGCCGTCGATCACGCCCCCCACACCTACGAAGAAAAAACCGTCGCCTTCGCCGATACCCCACCGGGGGCGATCGGTCTGGAATTGGCGCTACCGTTACTGTGGGAAACCTTCGTGGCGACGGAAAAATGGTCGCCCCTGCAACTGTGGCGGGCCCTAAGTACCGCACCCGCCCGCTGTTGGCAACAGACCCCCCCGAGTCTCCAAATCGACCGCCCCGCCGAGTTGACTTTATTCGACCCCCGCCAGCGTTGGACGGTAAACGGCACGACGATTCAATCGCGATCGGCCAATACCCCCTGGTGGGGGCAGGAACTCACCGGACGGGTGGTGGAAACTTGGGGAGCATAGGGGAGGCAGGGGAAGCAGAGGAGGCAGGGGAGGCAGAGGAGGCAGAGGAGGCAGAGGAGGCAGAGGAGG
>JBNGCR010000077.1:0-22918 GCA_050045915.1 Limnospira sp. | reverse complement strand
ATCCTTCTCCCCAAATTCTCCATCCTCTCAATGTCTGAGCAATTAACCGGATCTGATATAATTATGAAATCTACCTCCGGAAAAAAACGAGATTAAATTGTCATTTAAAGTTATAGAATAGGAAGATAATAGACGATAATAATTGAGCTGTCAACTGGGTGGGAGTGACGGTTCGACGGTTTGAAATTAAGTGAGTTCTGGAGAAAAACTGCAATGAATGTTTACCGATCTTTGGCCGTACTCGTCGCCGCCCTGTCGGTGGGAATATCGCCCGTGGCCCCGATCGCGATCGCCCAACGAGTCCCCGGCGAAGCCCTGGAAATCGTGCAGGCGGGCAATGGGGTCTATTCCCTCAACAGTCGCTTCCGGGAATTTATCAGCGCCGCATCCGTGACCATCGACGACGACGGCAATGCGGAACTGACGTTTTGGGATGAAAATGAAAACCCTGTCACCCTGACGGGGGAGGTGACTCGCTGGGTTCCCTACGGGGTGAAAATCAGCGTCACGGGGGCGAACGTCGCGGACTTGAGGGGGACGGCGGATGTCCAGTTTTCCTCCGACGATGTGATCGGTTCGATCTTCGTCGCCGGAACCCTCAACGGCGATCGCTTTTCTATCAATTTCAGCCAGTGACTCAGACGGGGACGATCAGCAGGGGGTAGGAACCGCTGTTGAGGATGCCGGAGGCGACGCTGCCGTAAAGCACCTGGGCCAGACCCGTGCGGCCCTGGTTGGTGATGGCGATCAGGTCGGTTTCGAGTTCGTCGGCGAGGGTGAGAATGCTTTCGGTAGGCCGGCCGTACATCAAATAACCCGAGGCGGAGAATCCCCGATCTCGAAGTCGGGTTTGCAGATTCAGGAGATATTTTCGGGCTTCGCGAATGTGTTCGACCTTTTGATGTTCTCCCAATTGAGAAAACAGGTTTTTAGAAGCCAATTCTTCTTCGAGGTCCGATTGCAAGTCCCCGAAGCTGGTGACTTGGTAGGTGGTGCGGACGACGTGTAGGAGGACGATCTCCGCCCCGTGGTGGCGTGCGATCGCCTCGACGTGGGGGACAGCCTTTTCCGCCCGCACGGAGGTGTCGAGGGGCAGTAGGATGCGATTGATGCCCTTCCACGCCTGGGGCTTGGGAGAACGGGTTAGCAGCAGGGGACACGGCACCCGGTTGAGGACGCCGGAGGAGACGCTGCCGTAGAACACCCGGGCCATCCCCGAGAGTCCTCTGGAGCTCATCGCCACCAGATCTGCCCCCACCATCTGCACCGCCTGCAAGATGGCATCGACGGCAATTCCTTGCAGAAATAGCGTATCCGCGGCTAAACCGCGATCGCGAAAATACTGCTTCCACCCCACCAAGTAATCGCGGACGTGGTTCGCCTTCTGCGACGGAAATTCGACTTCCATATCTTTGTCGATGTCGAGAACGGCACTGCGAATCGCAGGTTCCACCACCCGGGTTAAAACGATCTTGCCATCGGTTCCCGTCGCCAACTGTTCCACATAAGGGACGATCGTTTCCGAGAGTTCGGAACCGTCCAAAGGAACCAGAATTTTTTGATACATCGTCCTGTCCTCTAACATTTTAGGGGGTGGGAACAATTGATCATTGACAATTGACAATTGACAATTGATAATTGTCATTTCATTTTATTTCCCGGATTCCCAACTCTTCAATCCCGCGGCGGGTGTATTTTCAGTGGCTTGCAATTCTCTGGCTTCGAGTTCCGCCGCATCTTCGACCAACCCCCGATAGAGGCTGAAACACATGACCAGAAGCACGATCGCGAAAGGTAAACCGGTGGCGATCGCGGCGGTTTGCAGGGCGTTCAACCCCCCACCTAGCAGCAAAACGGCGGCGACGAGCCCTTCCGTCACCGCCCAAAAAATGCGCTGGGGGACGGGGGAATCCAATTTTCCGCCGGAGGTGAGGTGATCGACGACGAGGGAACCAGAGTCGGAGGAGGTGACGAAGAACGTCACCACCAAAATGACGCCGAGCAACGAACTCAACCCAGTGAGGGGGAAGTTCTCCAACATCACGAATAAAGCCGTCGCCACATTGTCCTGGACCGCCGCGCCGAGGTCCCCCACGCCGTCCAAAATCAATTTCAGCGCCGAGCCGCCGAACACCGACATCCAAATAAAAGATAGCAAAGATGGAATGAACAAAACGCTCAAAATAAATTCCCGCACCGTGCGACCCTTGGACACCCTGGCAATGAACATTCCCACGAAGGGGGACCAAGAAATCCACCATCCCCAATAAAAGATCGTCCAGTTCTGCTGCCATCCGGTGTCTTTGAAGGTTTCCGTCCAAAAGCTGAGGCTGGGAAGGATGGAGGCGTAGTAGCCAAAATTCTGCACCAAAGAACCGAGTAAAAACAGGGTCGGTCCGGCTAACATCAAAAACGCCATGAAGGTGGCGGCGATGTAGATGTTGATTTCGCTGAGGAAGCGCACGCCGTTGTCCAATCCCGCCACCACCGACATAGTGGCGAAACTGGTGATGATGGCGATGATTAACACTTGCACCCAGACGGTATCGGGGGAGTTGAACAGGAAATTCAACCCGGCGCTGACCTGTTCCGCGCCGAAACCGAGGGATGTCGCCAAACCGAAGAGAGTGGCGAGGACGGCGAGAATGTCGATCAGGTTTCCGGGCCAGCCGTAGATGCGCTCTCCCAAAATCGGATAAAAAACCGACCGGATGGTGAGGGGGAGGCCCCGGTTGAAGGCGAAAAAGGCCAAGGAGAGGCCGACGAGGGCGTAAATTCCCCAGGCGTGGAGTCCCCAGTGGTAGAAGGTGATCCCCATCGCCGCCTGGGCCGCTTCGGTACTGCCGTCGGCGATGTTGCCGAAGAAGGGGGCCGGGGTCGAAAAATGGTAGACGGGTTCGGCCACACTCCAAAACATCAGGCCGATTCCCATTCCGGCACTCAGCAGCATCGCGAACCAGCCGAAGGTGGAAAATTCGGGTTTGGCATCCGGACCGCCGAGGCGAATTTTTCCGTATTTGCTGAATGACAAAATAATCACGACGCCGAGATAGATATTGGCGACAAGGATAAAAAACCAACCGAAAGTATTGGAAACCGTGTTTTGAATCCCATCAAATATTTCGTTGATCTGTTCTCGAAACACGAGGGTCGATGTCACGAACAAGATAACTAAAGCCACCGAACTGATGGCAACTTGGGGGTGAAGATCGAACCCCTTGCCTTTAATATTCGTATCGCCCGGTACGCGATGTCTCTTCTTGGGGATCGTCTGAGATTGCGATCCTTGAGAACTCATAATTATTGCTCTCCTTCGCTTGATTTATTTCTATCCTGACATCGATCGCGCTATCTGGCTACCGAAGCCCGTCGTTTGAACGGAGAATTGGAATGGATATCCGGGGTTTGGGGGCAAGTTTGGGGAATATCCGCGATCGCCCCGACTTTCGACAAACTAGCCTATCGGACGATTTTTTCGCGATCGCCTATTTGAATTTCTGTCTCCGCGATCGGAATATTTTTAAAATCGGGATGGCGGCGATCGATTGGGCGGGCTTTTTGGGCAAACCGATCAAAAAATAGGTTCCACAATTTCAACTTTCGGAATGCCTTGTGAGGATCGGAAAGGTGTGTATCTGGCAAAGTCTGACCCATTTCTTTTAACACCAAACCGAGGGGAATGTTAATTTCATCTTGGAGTTTCAGACAGCGGCAAAAAGTCGGCGCGTAAGCGGAGATGAGGGAACCCACGCCCCCCCTTGCTTGTCCCCAACCGATATAGTACAATCCTTTATAATCGTCTAAAAATGTGCCACCGTAACATTGGACGGTCGCCCCTTTCACCCGCCGCAATTCCGGGGGTAAAAAGGGATAGGATAGATGATACCCGGTCGCGCAGACGATCAAATCGAAGGTTTCCCGGGTGCGATCGCTAAATTCTACCTCCCAACCGTCCAACCGACTCACCCCCGGTTTGGGTTCAATCCGGCCGTGTTTGATATAGTAAGGAACCTCATTATTTAATGTTGGATGTTTCTCGAAAATGCGATAGTTTGGCTCGGGCAAACCGTAGTTTTCATGTTTGCCGAACGTCAGCCAGATGATGCCGTAAGTCATCCACCGCTGCAACCATTCCGGCATCCACCAGCGAACCAGATCGGAAACCGGAACCCCCGCGAAAGACTTGGGAATAAACCACACCGATTCCCGCAGGCTCAATACCGATTTTTTGCCCACCCGCGCCGCCTCCGCCGCCAGATCGCACCCGGAATTTCCACCGCCGATGACTAGAACTTTTTTACCCCTGAGTTGTTCGGGACTTTTGTAATCTTTGGAATGAATAATTTCGCCGTTAAATTGTCCTTCAAATTCCGGGAAACGCTTGCACCAGTGATGTCCGTTGCAGATCAGAACTCCTTTATAAATTCGCCTTTCACCGTCGTCAAATCTCACCTCCCACCGATTATTTTCGACGGGACGGACGAGGGTGACGGTGCGTCGCAGTTCGATATTTTGGCGCAAATTAAAATGGTCGGCGAATTGATTTAAATAATCCCGCATTTGCTTTGCGCTGGGAAAGTCCGGATAGTCGTCCGGCATGGGAAAATGAGTGAATTGGGTGATTTTTCGGGATGAAATGATGTGGGCGGTTTCATAAACGCCATGATACCAATTTCCACCGATATCGTCGCTGGCATCTACTTGGTCATAAGGAATATTGGCGGCTTGCAGCCCTTGTGCCATTCCCAAGCCGATAAAACCGGCACCGATAATCAAGTGTTTATTTTCGGTTTTTGATACTGTCATTTTTTGTGGTTATTAACAACTTTTTTATTGACCAAAATAGAAATTTTATCCAACACAGAGGGGGCGTATCGCTTGACGAGATGAATCAGATTCCCCGTCCGGTCTGGAAAGACGTGAAGTTGATTATATCGAATTCCTTGTAATGTTGCTTTCATGACCTGGGCTGGGTCGGTCAGCCAACCATCTGGCAATCCATTCAAACTGTCGGCGAGGGTTCCATATTTGTCGCAATTTAGAATCGGAGTGCGGCTGAAAAAGGGATAGACGGCGGTAACTTTTATGTTGTAGGGTTTGACTTCCTCGGAGAGGCTTTCGCTGAAGCCCCGCAATCCAAATTTACTGGCGCAATAGTGTGTCAAACCTGCCCTTCCACTCCAACCGGCAACGGAGGAAATATTCACGATATGACCCTTTTTTCTGGCAATCATATTGGGTAAAAATTGGGCGGTTAAGTGCATGGGAGCCAGGAGGTTCACCTGCATCAGGGTTTCCCATTTTGCGGATGGAACTTCGTCCGATCGCCCGAACAAACCCAGTCCGGCGTTGTTAATTAAAATGTCGATGGGGAGGTTTAAGGATTTCACCCGATCGCCCAAAAGTTCGCACCCCTGCCGATCGCTCAAGTCTACCCCAAAACAGGCGATGACCTCCCCGGATTTGACTTCATTTTGGATGGCTTCCACCCGCTGCCGGAGGAGGGTTTCGTCGCGATCGCTCAAAATTAAACGGCTCCCCAATCCCAATAACTGGCGGGTCAATTCTTGCCCGAATCCCCCCGCCGCGCCGGTGATCAAAACTGCGGTATTATTAAATTCGGTCATGTCAAATTCTCGGAGATCTCAGCATCGTCAATAATAGCAGCCCCCAGGGGAGGTTGAGGTCGGGAATAAACCCGGCATAGTTTTGCAATTGGGGCCACCGCATCGGCAGTAGAAAACGCAGCGATCGCAGCGAAACCGGGCGATCGCCATCTTTGTCTTCTAAACCATATTTTTTGGCGAGTTCGGCGACAATTTGCACCCGTCCCGTCCGCTTCATGATATCCGCATCGGCGGCTAAGGCGGCAATCACCCGTCCGGTTAATAATGGCGTTTCCCAATTGTAGCGATCGCCGAGAAAACGGGTTTGGGGCGAATCCGCTTCCATTTCCCCTGCCACCCGCAATATCTGTTCGGTCCCCACAATTCCCGGCCACACCGAAACGGAGGCGATATTGTGGGGTTTGAGTTCCGTGGCGAAGTCGGCGGCGAGGCGATCGCAGGCCGATTTTCCGCTGCCGTAAGCTGCCCCGAAAATATAGGATAATCCACCCCAGGAAGCGATGGTGCAGATCAGCCCTTCGCGGCGTTTGACCATCAGTCTCGCCGCCAAAACTCCGGCGACATAGTGACTCCTCAACCCGACATCATTCACCTGATCCCACAGTTCCGGTTCCCCCTCCCAAAAGGGTTTTCCCCCCAGTTCGCCCAAGGCACGAACCCCGCCGAAAACGTTGTTAACCAACAGATCCAACCGTCCCTGCTGCTCTTTTTCGATGCGTTCAAATAGCGATCGCACCTGTGCGTCATCGCCGTGATCGACCGCGATCGCGATACATTTTCCCCCGGCTTTTTCCACCTCCGATCGGGTTTCCTGCAAGCTCCCGCCGACGGCATCTTTGGCCTCGGAAAAACTGCGTCCGGTGATGTAAACCGTCGCCCCGGCCTCTCCCAAACCGATGGCGATGCCTTTCCCCAATCCCCTCGATGCCCCCGTCACCAGGGCAATTTTTCCGTCTAATTTTTTCATAAATAAAGAATGATTTTATCGCTTGTTGTCGTGCTTCAGCGCTATCAATCGCGCCGCATCCAAAACCCAAAACAATCTATTTTTAATGATGCATTTTTCCAGAATATTATTATACAATAAATCGATGTTTTTGTCAAATCTAAAGATTGCCAGAATCGCGATCGCCCGAAATCCGAAATCCGAGCATTGACCCCCCGGCCATCGGGCATAAATTGGGCGATCGGGCTAAAAACAACAAACCCCAGTGGAAAACCGGGGTATACTGGAACAGGAGTGGAACCGATCGAACATCTCGCCTGTGGAACTGTCCAGCAAAAGTCAATACGCCCTGCTCGCCCTCTTGGAATTGGCCGCCCGCTACCCCCAAGGGGAGCCGCAGCAAATTCGCCAAATCGCCGCCCAACATAATATACCCGATCGCTATCTCGAACAACTGCTGGCGACCCTGCGACGGGGCGGGTTAGTCCGAAGTCAGCGGGGCTCCAAGGGGGGCTACCTCCTCGCCCGGGAACCCTGGAAAATCACCCTTTTGGAAATTATCAACTGTCTTGAAGGAACGAACGGGACTCAATTAGCCCAGGATGCCTCACCCCAGACCCCCGAGAATGCCGTCGTTTTTGAGGTTTGGCAGGAAGCCCACCAAGTGGCAAATGCGGTATTCGAGAAATATACCCTCAAAGATCTCTGCGAAAAATTGGACGCCCATCGCCCCACCAATCTCATGTATTACATCTAAGTAATTGAGAACTGATAATTGACAATTGATCATTATCAAACACCCGAATTTTGAGGAATGGGAAAGGCAAAAGTCGAGACGCAATAGGCAATTGGAAAGGGAAGGATAAAACTTATGCGGATTGCGAATAATATCACGGAACTGGTCGGGCGGACGCCCCTGGTGCAACTCAACCGCATCCCCAAAGCGGAGGGGTGCGTGGCCCGAATTGCGGTCAAATTGGAGGGGATGAATCCGGCGAGGTCCGTGAAAGATCGCATCGGCGCGAATCTGATCGAAACGGCCGAACGGGAGGGGTCGATCGCACCGGGCAAAACGGTGTTGGTGGAACCGACGTCGGGGAATACCGGCATCGCCCTGGCGATGGCGGCGGCGGCCCGGGGCTACCGACTGATTCTCACCATGCCGGATACGATGAGTTGCGAACGCCGCACCATGTTGAGGGCCTACGGGGCGCAACTGGAACTGACGCCCGGAGTCGAGGGGATGGGCGGCTGTATCCGGCGGGCCCGGGAAATCGCGGAAACCTTGCCCGATGCCTATCTGTTGCAGCAATTTCAGAATCCGGCGAACCCGGAAATGCACCGCCGCACCACCGCCGAGGAGATTTGGTCCGATACGGACGGCAATGTGGATATTTTGGTGGCGGGTATCGGGACGGGGGGGACCCTGACGGGGGTGGCGGAAGTCTTGAAACATCGCCACCCCCACTTTCGGGCGATCGCAGTGGAGCCCGCCAGCAGTCCGGTGTTGTCGGGGGGAGAACCCGGACCCCACAAAATCCAGGGGCTCGGGGCGGGATTTCTTCCCCCGGTGCTGAATGTGGATCTAATCGACGAGGTGATCGCGGTGACGGATGAAGATGCGATCGCCTGCGGACGCCGGTTGGCAAAGGAGGAGGGGTTGTTGTCGGGAATTTCCACGGGGGCGGCATTATGGGCGGCGTTGGAAGTGGGGCGGCGATCGCAAAATCGGGGCAAATTGATCGTAATGATCCAACCCAGTTTCGGGGAGCGATATCTGAGTACGCCCCTATTTCAAGACCTGGAATTTTAGGATTTTATAGCGCTGTGCCCGGGTGTAGGGTGTAGGGTGTAGGGTGTAGGGAGAAAAAAGAAGTCAGACAACAGAAGTGAGAAGTGAAAAATTCCTTACTCCTCGCTCCTCGTTTCTCATATCAAATTCGGTTGAATGCTCAAACATCGGGCAACCCTATAAGGTTGCCCCCACGGGAAGCCGACCTCCCCCCTTATCTCCCCCCTTACAAAGGGGGGTAGGGGGGGATGGGGGCTGGGGGGGTGCGAGGGGGGGGCGGTCAAACAAACGGATTTGATATCAGATCAAATTCGGTTGAATGTTCGGAACAAAACGGGTTGAATTCCAAACCGCTTGGGAATCAATTCCCAAGCTAACAGCGAAAATCATCTAAAGATGATTGGGAAGGTTTTGTAGTCAAAAAACCGGATCTGATATCAGCAGTGAAGAAGTTCTCCCTTCTCCCTTCTCTTCCCTCCCTACACCCTACACCCTACACCCCACACCCCACGCCCGCACACCCCACACCCCGATTACCGCCGACCCCGGCGACCTCTGGAACGGCCGCGATAGCTGGGTTTGACCCGCTGTTCGCGGTAAATAATAATCGTCTCGGGTTCGTCTTCTTCCATTTCTTCTTCGGATGTCGGGGATGCGGCCGCAGACGGTTCGCTTTCGACGGGTTCCGGTGCCAACGTCGCCCGGATATCTCGGGCGAGATTTAACGCCAATTCTCGGGTGGCGGGTTCGCCGCTGTCCTGCAACAATTCCGCTGCTTTGGTGAAGTCGTCAGCCGCCTTTTTGGGGTTGTCGAGTTCGTAGTAAATGAACCCCCGATCTAAATAGGCGTTGGCTCGGTTCGGGTCGAGTTCGATCGCTTTATTGTAATCCGTCAAAGCATCTTGGTAGTTGCCCAATTGCAGGTGTTCTTCCCCGCGAAAAGAGTAGGCATCGGGGCTTGACGGGTCTACCTGAATTGCCATATTATAATTGGCGAGAGCAGACTGGTGGCTGTTCGTGGCGGCGTAGGCGAAACCCCGATTCAGGTAGGCTTGGACGAGGGCGGGATTGAGTTCGATCGCCTGATTTAAAGTCGCGATCGCCCCGGTATGATCCCCCGATTTGATTTGTTCCATGCCACGATTGTTCAGTTCCACGGCTTGCTGTGATCGCGCCGCATATCGGCTCACCACCGCCAAATTTTCCCGATATCCTGTCAATTTCCCCTGAGCATCCGAAAAGGTGGCGGTGCCCTCCGGAATGCCCTCCAACTGGGCGATCGCCTGTCGCCACTGCCGTTCCGCCTCTTCCCAAACCTTCGGGGGGTGGGGCGGGTTCTGCACCAATTCCGCAGCGGACATCGCCCGTTTGGTGGCATCCTCGAACTGTTCCCGGGCTTTTTTTTCGGGTTCCCGCTTCCGTTCCACCGCCTGCAACTGCGATCGCAGAACCGTCAGTTCTTCCAACTCCGACTGTCCGGGAAATGTCGGCGCATTTTCGAGGCGTGCGATCGCCGCTTCCAGGTAGTCGGAAGCCGTCGAAAGGCTGTCGTAGTCGGACAGGGTTTCCACCGTTCCCGCCGATGCCGCCAACGCCTCGGCTTCCTCGATCGCCTCCCGCTGTTGCAGTTCCACCCAGAGGGCGCCTCCCCCCGCCGCCAGTGCGATCGCGATCGATAAACCCAAAATCGTTCGGCTTGCCATGATGCTTTTCCAAACCCATAGGTCCATCATAACAACAGCCTCCGAGAGCCTCATCGGCGGCGGCATTGGTGGGGGCGATCGCCGGATCGGGAGATTTCTGTCAGTAATTGATGGTATAAATGGGAGCGATCGGTTCGTGCATCATATCCAATCCGGTTGAAAAACTGTGACAAGTTAGATTCGATGGGCTTAAAAAAGTAAAAATCCGTTCAAAAAGGAAGTTTTAGAGCGTTTTCGCGAAGAATCGGGAATTAGATAAAACCCGGTTCCTCGGAAAAAGTGCGTCGCCGGAACCCCCAGCATTTCTCAATTCGCCAAATCGTATCTGATGTTACAGTTTGCAGATCGGACGGAATAGCATCCTAACGATAACATCGAGGATTTGTCGCGATATCCAACAGCGATCGCGATGCGATTTTATAATTCTCGCTGTGGTCTTTACATCGTATAAAATATGCCGAAAGTTGTTTCAATCCACTCCTACCGGGGCGGGACGGGAAAATCAAATTTTACCGCCAACTTGGCGACGACGGTGGCACTCCAGGGGAATCGGGTCGGCGTCGTCGATACCGATTTGCCCTCCCCCGGAATTCACAACCTGTTTTGTTTGGAACCCGAACAGACTGAAAAAACCCTGAACAATTACCTTTGGGGCGAAAGTCCGATCGAAGATACCGCCTACGACGTCAGTGCCAACGTGGGAGTGGCCGGCGACGGGAAGCTCTTTCTCGTCCCTTCCAGCGTCAAAGCCGACGACATCGCCCGCATTTTAAAAAATGGCTACGACGTCCGGTTGATGAACGACGGATTTCGGAGTTTGGTCAAGGGTATGAAATTGGATTATCTGTTCATCGACACCCACCCCGGACTCTCCAAAGAAACATTTTTATCCATCGCCATTTCCCACGTCCTCATCTTGATTGTCCGCCCCGACAAACAGGATTATCAGGGGACGGCAGTCACCGTGGATGTCGCTCGACAATTGAAGGTCAAAAAAATGTTGTTGGCGATCAATAAAGCCTACAGCAGTTTGAACTTGGAAGCCCTGAAGCAAAAAGTCGAAGAAACCTACAGCGAAACGGTGGCGGGGGTGTTTCCCCTCTCCGAAGATGTCGTGCAACTGGCCAGCGAAGGGGTATTTTGCGTCAAATATCCGGAGCATCCGGTGAGCCAGGAGTTCCGCAAAGTCGCCCAACATATTACAGAGGTTTAGACACAATGTCGGATATGGGAGATTTACAATCCTTCGCCAGTTCAATAACGGCCGTCACGTCGCCGTTTCGGAATTATTTGACCGATCTGTACGACAAATATAAATCCATCGACGAGGGGGCCGTCGCCGACTACATCCCCGAACTGGCCCTGGCGAAACCGGAGTGGTTCGGCATCTGCGTCGCGACCGCCGCCGGACAGGTTTTTGAAGTCGGAAATTGCGACCAGTTATTTACGATTCAGTCTATTTCTAAAGCCTTCGTTTTCGGTTTAGCCCTCGAAGATCACGGGCGGGAATATGTCAACAGCAAAGTCAGCGTGGAGCCGACGGGGGAAGCGTTCAATTCTATCGTATTGGACGAGGAAACCAACCGCCCCTACAACCCGATGGTGAATGCGGGGGCGATCGCGACGGCGGATTTAATCAAAGGTCAAAATGGCACCGATCGCCTGAAGCGGGTGCTGGAAATGTTCAGGCGTTACACCGGCCGCGAACACGATATCAACGTCCCCGTCTTTTTGTCGGAAAAAGCCACCGGATATCGCAACCGGGCGATGGCTTATTTGATGCTCAATTTCGGCATGGTCGGCGACAAGATCGACGAAACGTTAGACCTGTACTTTCAACAGTGTTCGATCATGGTCAACGCCCGGGATCTGGCGATGCTCTCGGCGACCCTCGCCAACGGCGGCGTCAACCCCGTCACCAAGGAGCGGGCGATCGATGAACATTATGTCCAGGACGTGATCAGCGTCATGCTCACCTGCGGGATGTACGACGGTTCCGGGGAGTGGGCTTACCGAGTCGGAATGCCGGCTAAAAGTGGCGTCGGCGGCGGCATCACGGCGGTGGCTCCCAAGATGTTGGGGGTGGGCACGTTTTCGCCCCTCCTCGACGCCAAAGGCAACAGTTTCCGGGGGATCAAAGTCTGCGAAGATCTCTCCCGAGATTTCGGCTTGCACCTGTTCAATTTCGCCGAACCGAAACACAATTTGCAGGAATGGTTGGAGGGAGGAAGCGTCGATGATTGGTAAAAATCGGGCGGTTTTTTCTTCAGTTTAAAAGGCCTTAAATCCGGCAAAATTGCTCAAAAAAAGACCGATCGCCCCGATTGTAGCGCGATCGCCCGTCAACCGAAACAGTTGCTCCTCCCTCAAACTCCGAATTGGAATGATTGACACGGAAGCGCGATCGGGAAATAATGGCACCGTATCCCGACTGTACGTTTTCTCCTTCAAACTCGAATATGGCGAACCGACAGCGGGGTAAAACCCGCCCGGTTCGGTGTCGTCCGAATTGGCGATCGCTCCGATTCCGATGTCAGATCAAGTCCGGACAATCGTTGATCATATAAACTTGTGATTGTCAAAGTTACAAAAATAGTTTTTATAAAAACTATTTTAGCGGACATGATGCCCATCTGAAAACGGGTGCGAATTGAGTTTTGGTCAATATTTTTTCCGCGATTGTCCCCTACTGGCATCTCCAAACTATGTTTCTGACTTTGAAGGAATACCTGCGGAAAATATCCCCCGAGCGGCGACTCAAAAAAACGCCTCTGCGAACCGTCCTTACCCTCCCTTTCGTGCTGCAAATTTGTGCGGTGGTCGGCTTGGTTGGATACCTGTCGTTTCGGAATTCTCAAAGTGCGGTCAACGATTTGGCTGACCAACTTCGCGGCGAACTGACGGCCCGCATTCAACAGAAACTCGACAGTTACTTTCAAATTCCCCACGCCATCAACCGACTGAACGCGACCTCCTTCATGGAAGGTGATATCGAAATTAATACCGCCGCCAGTGCGCCGCTATTTTTGCAGCAGATGAAAATTTCCCCGTTTTTGAATGCGGTGTATTGCGGAACTAACGACGGAAAATTTGTCGGAGTGAGCCGCTCGGATGCCGATCCGAAAATATTTCAACTCATGGCGAGCAATCCGTCAACGGACTACATGATGCACTTCCACGGCATCGACGTGAGGGGAAATCGCAGGTTTTTTCTTGAAGAAGTTGCCCCCTACGATCCGCGACTTCGACCTTGGTACAAAGTGGCGATCGCGGCGGGACAACCCACTTGGAGTCCGGTCTATTTGGATTTTACAACCAAACTCCCCACCGTCACGGCCAGCATCCCGGTTTATGAAAAGTGGGGATATCGGTTGCTGGGAGTTTGCGGTGCCGACGTTTTGCTGTCGGAAGAGTTGCGGCAATTCCTGAACAATTTGCAAATCGGCCAGTCCGGACAGGCGTTCATTCTCGATCGCGAGGGGCACGTTCTCTCCAGTTCCAGCGACGAACCCCTGACGGTACAAAGTGGGGAAGATACCCAACTGTTAAAAGCTCTCAACAGTACCGATCCGCTGATCCGCTCTACGGCGGAGTATATCAGCAAAGAGGATTCGATCAAAGCCATTTTCTTCCCAAGTCATCGCGATCCGGGTCGGCGATCGCACCCATTACTATTTGATGGCGGCTCGGAAGTACCAGCAAGGAAACGCGGCCGTCACGGTGGGGATCGACATCACCGAACGGAAAAAAGCGGAGGAAGCCTTGCGGATCGCCGAGGAAAATTACCGCAGTATTTTCGAGAACGCTTTGGAGGGGATTTTTCAGTCGAGCGTGGACGGACATTTCATCAGCGTCAACCCGGCGATGGCGCAAATTTACGGCTACGATTCCCCCCAGGAAATGCTCGATCGCGTCACGGCGATCGCCAGCCAAATTTATGTCAATCCGGACGATCAACAGGAGTTTAAACGCCGTCTCCAAAGGGATGGTCAAGTCAAAAACTTTGAATATCAAGTTTATCAAAAAGATGGCAGTATCATCTGGATAGAAGAAGATACTCGCTCCGTGCGGGACAGCCAGGGCAACGTTCTCTACTACGAAGGGATCATCCAAGACATCAGCCAGCGGAAGCGAGACGAAGAAGATCTGAAGCGACAAATTCAAGAATTGAAAATCGAAATCGACCAGCAGAAGCGGGAAAAAGATGTCGCCGAAATAACCGAAAGTGACTATTTCAAAGAGTTACAGATGACGGCGGAAACTCTCCGATTCGACGATGATGATTGGTAGGAAGAATCGCGCGATCGCCCCGGCACCCCCCGCCCGTGGGGGCAACCGTCTCGGGTTGCCCGTTTGTAAAAGGGAAGCCAGGGGATGCAACCCCAGAGATCGACCCGGGGACTTGAATTTGAAGCCCCTACTTACCGACTTGAAAATTGCTGTATCATAGGGAAAAACTCGGACGTAGGGAGGGATGACGCTTCGCCAGAAATCTGTGCCTATCTTCGCGGGTTTCTTCCCCATCGTTGAACTGTCCTCATCAATCATGGTTTGCGATCGTGAAACACAAAAAATCGGATCGGTCGGTCGAAACAATCAGACAATTCTCGCTGAAAACGGTTCTGATCGTCCCGTTTGTCGTGCAGGTCGTGGCGGCCGTCGGCCTCGTCGGTTACTTGTCATTTAAAAATGGTCGGCAGGCGGTCAACGACCTGGCGAAGCAGTTGGCGAGTAAGACGACCGAACAAATCAACCAATATCTAGAAAACTATTTGGAAACGCCCCACCTTTTGCACCAAGTGGTCGCGACGGCGATCGCGAATGGGAATTTAGACCCCGACGATCTGAGCGTGTTCGAGCGACAGTTCTGGTCGAACATCCAGATGTCCGACGGGATGTCCCACATTTTTATCGGCAAAGAAAACGGGAATTTTATCGGCGTCCGGCGGGATGCGGACGGGACGATTTTGACGAAAATTCGGGACGACTTTACCGCTCCGAACCGACATCTTTACGAAATCGAATTTCCGGGCGATCGCGACGAACTCCGACAAGTCCAATCCTTCGATCCCAGAGACAAACCTTGGTATCGGAAAACTGCGGAAGCCGACGATCCGACTTGGAACCCGGTCGAAACTGCCACCAACTTGGGGGGGTTAAAAATTACGCCCACGACCCCCATTTACGACGCCGAAGACAATTTTATCGGCGTTTTGGGAACCGAGTTAATTTTATCACAAATCGACCGCTTTTTAAACCGGATCGAAATCTGCAAAACCGGGGAGGCTTTCATTTTGGAGCGGTCGGGGGCGATCGTTGCCAGTTCCACCCCGGAAACCCCCCTCGCCGGTTCTTCCGAAAACCCGCGGCGTCTCCGAGGTTCGGAGAGTCAGGAGGCGATCATTCGGGCTACGGCGACGGAAATTGACAGCCGATTTTCCGACCTGAATCAAATCCGAGAACCGTTTCAATTTAGCTTCAGTTTGGACGGGGAAGGGCAACTGGTTCGGGTGGCGCCGGTGCGGGAAATTGAAGGACTCGATTGGTTGGTCGTGACCATTATCCCAGAAGCCGATTTTATGATGCAAATTTATGCCAACAATGTCCGCACGGCGTTGTTGTGTTTGGCGGCTTTAGTTGTGGCGATCGCGGTCGGAATTTTGACGGCGAACCGGGTCGCAAATCCCATTTTAAGGCTGAATGAAGCCTCCCGAGATTTGGCGGAGGGACGGCGCGATCGCCGGGTGGAAGAGTCGGGAGTCCGAGAAGTGAAAACCCTGGCGCGATCGTTCAACGACATGGCTTCCCAACTCCAAGAAGCCTTTGAAACTTTGGAGGATAAAGTCAAAGAACGGACGGCCCAACTAGCCGAAGCGAACCGGCAAATTGGCGACCTCAACGAACAACTCAAGGCGGAAAATATCCGCATGAGGGCAGAACTGGATATTTTGCGGACGATGCAACAGTTGATTTTGCCGAAACCCGACGAAATTAACAGTATCGAAGCTCTCGACATCGCCGGATATATGGAACCGGCGGAGGAAGTGGGGGGGGACTACTACGATATTCTTTCTACCCACGGGATCGTCACTTTGGGGATCGGAGATGTCACGGGACACGGACTCGAAAGCGGCATTTTGATGGTGATGATTCAGGCGGCGGTGCGGACGTTGAAAGAGACGGAAGAACGCGATCCGGTCAAGTTTTTGGATACGATCAACCGCACCATTTATCAAAACGTGCGGCGGATGAATTCGGACAAAAATCTCACCCTCGCCATTGTGAATTATTCCCACAATAGTATCAGCATCAGCGGACAGCACGAAGAGGCGATCGTGATCCGCAAAGGGGGAGAAATTGAGCGAATCGATACCATCGATTTGGGGTTGCCAATCGGAATTGACGACGATATCGCCGAGTTTATTAACCATACCACCATCCGACTCGAAACCGGCGATGGGGTCGTCCTCTACACGGACGGAATTACCGAAGCTTTCAACACCGGACGGCAACAATACGGTTTGGAAAAACTGTGCGAAGTGCTGCAACAAAATTGGAGCAAAACGGCTGAAGAAATCAAATCTTCCGTCATTGAGGATGTGAAAGAATTTATGGGAACTCAGAAACAGATCGATGACATCACGCTGCTCGTCGTTAAACAGAAGTAGTTCGAGTTTGAAACATTAGAATGAAAAAAATATTCGGACACTTTTTGGACAATTTGCCGCGCGATCGCGATTTCCTGGAATTGACGTTTGCACCGACTTCCCGTCCGGCCGAAAAATGTTGCCGGAACTGTCGGCTGTCCGCCTATTTTGTCGCCGACTACTGTTTGAACTTGATGCCCCGGGACTCCGACGACGCGATCGCCCACAAGCGGCGTCAGGAAAATCGCGCCGCGGTCAGCTTTATCGCCAATGAGTTGTTAGAAAATGCCATAAAATTCAACGAAAATACGGTCGTCAAGTTTGAAGTCAAGCTCGGCATCCAATTGTTTAAAGTGGAAGATTTTGTGGCGATTATTTTTGCTCAAAACTTAATCGGAAAAACCCGAGCAGAATCGCTGCAAAATTACATTCACCAGTTACTCGACGAAGACCTCGAAGAATTGTACGTCCGCCAAGTCGAGAAAACGGCCCGGGAAGATGCGGGGGAGTCCGGGTTGGGACTCCTCACCACCATCAACGATTACGGCGCCCGACTGGGGTGGAAGTTTGAAACCTGTTCGGAAAATCCGGATTTTATTTGTTTAACAACTGCGGCTCAAGTTACGCTATAATAACCGGCAATTCAATTCAGGTGTCAGCAAGTCATGATAGAACGAGAGATTAAAGGTGAGGATTATATCGTCCGGTACGACCCTCAGACGATGACCGTCACCTTTGATGGAGAATTGAGTTTGGGCAGTTCGGCCGAGTACGAGCCGATCAAAAAACTCCTGGAAGCGGTGGTCGCTTCCGAACCGGAAACGATGACCTTGGATGTCAAAAAAGTCTCATTTCTCAACAGTGCTGGCATCAGTATGCTCTCGAAATTTGTCATCGCTTTGCGGAAACATGAGGGAACCCAACTCATCGTCGTGGGAACCGAAGCGATGCCCTGGCAGGTGAAATCCTTAAAAAACTTGAAAAAATTTTTGCCGAGCTTGCAACTTATTATAGAATAGTTTTGAAATTGAAAACCGGATCGAGTTCGAGGAGCGATCGATGCAGGATGAAGGTGTTTCAAAATCGGAACTGATCGGCGAGATCGACTCACTGCGGCGGCAACTCGAGGCCGAAAAAGCCGAAAAGCGTGACCTGGAGTTACTGCTTGAAACCATTACCGAACATTCAACCCAGTTGGAGAATCAGATCCAATCGCGCAACAAGGTCATGGCTCGCTACATCCAACAGGTGGAAAAAATTACGGCGGCGGCGGTTCGGGTCGAAAATAATACCTTTGAACCGGGGAGTTTGAATGAAATTGGCGGGCGGGACGACGAGTTGGGAACCTTGGCGCGGGTTTTTCAGCAGATGGTGGAAACGGTGAAAACCCGGGAACAGCAACTCGCGGCGGCGAAAGAGCAACTGGAGGCGGTTTTGAACGCGGTTCCCGGCGCCATTTCTTGGATGGATTCGGGGGGTTTTTATTTGGGCGTCAACCGCCATCTGGCGGACACTTGGGGCTTGTCGCCGGAATATTTTGTCGGAAAAAAAGTCGGTTTTCTGCATCAAAATAGCCGACTGGTTTCCTTCATCACGCAGTTTTTGGAGGGTGAAAATGAGTCGGACTCCCGAGTGGTCGAAGTGGAGATCGGGGACAGTTTGAAATATTATTTGGTCGTCGCGCAAAAGTATGGTCAGGGATCGGCGATCGTCTCGGTGGGGATCGACATCACCGATCGCCGCAATGCCGAGGAAGCGCTGCGGATCGCCGAGGAAAATTATCGCAGCATTTTTGAGAACGCTTTGGAGGGAATTTTTCAATCCAGTTTGGACGGACATTACATCAGCGTCAACCCCGCGATGGCGCAGATTTACGGCTACGATTCCCCCGCAGAAATGCTCGATCGCGTCACGGCGATCGCCACCCAAATTTACGTCAATCCCGGCGATCGGCTGGAGTTTCAACGCCGTCTCAAAGAAGAGGGGGCGGTCAAAAATTTTGAATCCCAAATTTATCGCAAAGACGGCAGCATCATCTGGATTGAAGAAGACACGCGGGCGGTGCGGGATAGCCAGGGAAATATCCTCTACTACGAAGGCATCGTCAAGGACATCAGCCAGCGCAAACAGGAAGAAGAAAACCTGAAGCGACAAATTCAAGAACTCAAAATCGAAATCGACCAGCAGAAGCGGGAAAAAGAGGTCGCCGAAATTACCGGCAGCGACTATTTCAAAGAGCTACAGATGACAGCGGAAAGCCTCAGATTCGACGATGAAGATTGGTAGGTGAAAGGTGGCGACGACCGCCCCTTCTGAATCCCAGAGCCGTTTCATTTTCCCCCGAAAAATGGCTAGGGAAGCAGAGGAAGAGGGGGGGGAGGGATATTTTTCCGATTGATAGCTATAGCGGTGTTAAATGATTCGTGAAAAATTGATCCACTCAAAGCCCCCAGTATTGGGGGTTTGGGGGCCAGATCTTTTTCGGAATGACTTCACACTGCTATAGGCGATCGCGAATTGAATGGACGCACTGAAATGCTATAATTGTGCGGACTGCAAAAACAAGCCGGGTATGTTTTTCAAGTTTCGATTGAGCAAAATTTTTGTTTTGCTAAACGTGGCGATCGCCGGTTCTTTCAGCTTTCAGGAACCCGCGCCGGCTCAGTCCCTGCGCGTGGGAGTTGCGGGAACTTCACCATTTGTCATTGTCGAAGATTCGACAATTAAAGGAATCAGCATCGACATTTGGCAGGATATCGCCCAAATGGAGAACTTGGAATATCAACTCATCGAGCAAAAAACCGTTTCCGAAAGTATTGAAAACTTAAACAATGGAAATCTAGATTTGGCGATCGGGTCTATCAGTATCACCTCAGATCGCGCCGAAGAGGTGGCATTTACCCAGGCATTTTACCTGTCAGAAATTGCGATTTTGACGGACAATCAATCGATAAATTTTTGGCAAAAAATCAGACCTTTTTTCACTATCGCTGTTTTTTCATCCATTGTCATACTGATTATTTTACTCTTTATCGTCGGAAATCTGCTGTGGTTGGCCGAGCGCGATCGCAATAGCGAACAATTCCCGAAATCCTACCGGCAGGGGGTGGGAAACGGGATGTGGTGTGCCCTGGTGACGTTGACGACGGTGGGTTACGGCGATTATGCTCCGATCACTCCCGTCGGACGGGCGATCGCCGGAATTTGGATGATCGTCACCATGCTGACGGCTTCCTCTCTGACGGCGGGGTTGGCAACTGCTTTTACCCTCTCTTTGTCCGATACAAGTAGCGAAAAATTTACCCAGCCGGAAGACCTGCAAAATACCGCGATCGCCGCCGTCGTCGATACAACTGGAGCCAAATGGGCGGCTTACTACGGCGCCCATTTGCGCCAAACTCAATCCCTGAAAGAAGCCGTCAGTCTCTTGAAAGAAGGGCAAGTTGAGGGGGTGGTATTCGACCAACCCGCCCTCCAATATTATCTCAATCAAAACCCGGAATTGGATTTGAAGTTGGCGAATTTTTATATCACCATCGAAGCCTACGGATTCGCCCTCCCCCAAAATAGTCCTTTGAGGCAGACTTTAAATGTCGCCATTTTGGAATTGTGGGAATCGGGGCGGATCGAAGAAATTGCCAGAATTTGGTTGAATGCCCATTTCCAACCCAGCCAATTTGAGTAGATTGAGAATCGATCCTCACAACCGCTTCGGCGATAATTGTTCGACGATCGCATCCGGTTCCCCCGCCACAGACCGGGCGTACCGCCGAGCCAGGGGGGGGACGAACACCAGCGGATTGCTAAATCCCGAGAAGATGTGGACGCCTTCAAACTCAGGAATCGCCCCCGCCAAGGGCAAACCGTCCCCCGTAAATGCGACCAAACAGTGGTGCCAGGTGGCGGGCAAATCGGCTAAACTCGGCAAAATTTGGGCGATCGCACTTCGGATCGCCGCGGTGCTTTCCGCCGCACTCACCGCCGCGCGAGGATCGCTCAACGTCCGCGACGGCTGGCCCATCCTCACCCGCCCGTCCAAAAGCTGCACCGCGCTGGTATCGATAATATAGGGAGCCAGTTCGTTTCCGGGTTCGTCCCAAAGTTTCTCCAATTCCGGTTTCGCCGCCGTCGCCTCCAAGCCGAACCGTTCCATCCCCGCCGACATGACGACGGTCCGCAACTTCACGTCCACCGGCGGCGTTTCCAAAACTTCCGTGTGGGTGAAATGCACTCTCAGGGCAATTCCCGCCGTTTTCAGCAGTTCCCGGCTGATCCCCCCCGCACAGATGGCGACGTTGGCGGCGGGGCGGATTTCTCCGTCGGCGACGACTCCGGTGATGCGGTTTCCTTCCCGAGTCAGGTTGGAGACGATCGCGGTTTGGAAGGTTCCCCCCAGCCGTTGAAACGCCGAGCAGTAGCCCCGATTGAGGGCTTCCGGGCAGATGTGCCCGTGGCGGACGGCGAAGGCACCGGCGATGGCGTCAGGGTTCAACAGGGGTTCCAACTCGCAGGCTTCTCCGACATCCACCCGCCGGGGGGGGGTGGCGAAGGGGGGATAGTGGGCCGCAACCGCTTCCGGGTCGCGATCGCGCGGTACCGTCAGCACCAGATCCAGTTCCCGAAATTGGGTATTGACGCCCAACTCTTCGGACAAGACTTGGTGGCGTTCCTTCCCTTCCAGACACAATTGGCGGGTCAGATCCGTGTAGCCGGCCCAGTATGCGAGTCCGCCGTAACTGTAGCGGGTAGCGTTTTCGGGGGTGGGGAAGCGATCGATTAACAGGACGGAAAATCCGGTTTTGGCGAGTTCGTAGCCGAGGGAAGCGCCGGTAATTCCGGCCCCCACCACGATCCAATCGTAGGTTGTCATTGTCAAGTTCGGAGGGGTCTACGTTCTCTATTTTGCCTCAAATTCTCAATATCCCCGCTTTCAAGAGGGGGAAATCGGTTGATAGAGGATGGTTTTTCCCCGTCGCTTTCCGGAATCTTCCCATCCCCGTTTGTGGAGTTCTCCGAGGCGGTTCAAGGTGGTGATGTAGGGGGGGGAAACGCCCAAAATTTGAGCCAATTCTTTGGCGCTTTTCAGGTTGGGATTGGCTGGGTGCGATCGCGCTTTTTTCGGGATTTTCGCCTTTAATTCCGGCGACGGGGGGAATTGGGTGGGGCGTTCCTCGGGTGGCGGCGATAAATGGTGCTCCACAATTTGGATGACTTGTGGTTCTAAGTTTTGCTGCAAATAATCTTCAATAATTTTTCGGATGTGGCGATCGCTGGAATACTCCGAAGGGGAGGGGGGGGAGGCTAGATAGGTTTCGATCAACCCCACCAACAGCTCCGACGGCTTGATTTCACGCGCCGAACAGCGCTCCTGAAACTGCAGCCACAATTTCCGTTCGACCCTCACATTCACCCATATTTCATCATCCGAGCCAACCATATAACTCACCTGTTTGGAATGGCTTTATACTTTCTAGGATACTGCTTTTGGGTGCAAAATGACAGGGGGAATTGCAGACAAATGGCTGGCGATCGCCCCGGTTGAAAAATCCGCCATTTGGGGGATATACTATTGAGAAATATCTGCAAAAAGCAACTGTCATGGCTCGCTCAAAACCGTACCAGCCCCTGCTATTTCGCCTGTTACACGGCTTCAGCGCCCTTTTCATTATCGGGTCCCTCATCACCGGCTACCTCGTCTACGAGAGCTACGACGGCCGTTTTGGTTCTTTCTTGTTGAACCGGGAATATCGCAGCCTCATCGACATCCACGGCACCTTCGGATTTTTCCTATTCTTTATCGCGATCGCTTTTGCCTACTACAGCCTGCGCCGGGGACAAAAGCGCTTGATTCAAGGCGACTCCCCGCAACATCTCAAACAGGTGGGGCGCCCGATCTGGTGGTACACCCTGCACCGCCTCGCCAACACCCTCGCCCTCGCCGCCCTCACCCTGGCCGTCATTTCCGGCAAATTCCAGGACGAAAACTGGCTCCCGGCGGGGGAAGTCCATCACATCTGGTACAATATCCATCTGATATCCTGGGCAGTGATGCTCGTCGCGATCGCCCTCCACGTCCTCATGGCGGCGCGGGTGGGCGGCGTTCCCTTCCTGCTCTCCGTCGTCAATACCGAAATCCGTCCCGGCGATCGGCCGAGTCTGTGGCGGGACAACCTGCGCCGGTGGTTCCGAAATCCCAGATTTTA
>JBNGCR010000076.1:7773-22982 GCA_050045915.1 Limnospira sp. | reverse complement strand
CGCCCCGATGGTTCTGTGGTATTGGGTGAAACTTCGACTGACTCGACGGACGATGCTACCACCGATGACTCCACCGATGATTCGACAGATGATTCGGCAGACGATACGGACGATGCTACCACCGATGATTCGACGAATGATTCGACGGACGATTCGGCAGACGATACGGACGACTCGGACGATGACTCGACGACTTCGAGTTTCACCCAACCCTCAATTCCCGTTTTCGATTCCCTCCCTGACGACTCGGCGGATGACTCGACTTCTGGGGACGGCGACACCTCTTCCGACGATTTGGAAACCGAAACCGAATTGGAATTGCCGATGGTGTTGGATATCTACGAGGTCATCGATTCTATCAGTACGATCGCATTTCCGTTGATTTTTTCCAACAACATCACCGTTTCCGACTCCGAACCGGGTGAGGGAAACAACACCTTAGCCGGAACCCCGGAAGCTGACGAACTGTTCGCGTTGGCGGGTAATGATAATATCAATTTGGGCGCCGGGGACGACTGGTTCAACGGCAACCAAGGTAACGATATCATTGATGCCGGGGCGGGTAACGATACCGTATTCGGTGGCAAGGATGACGACCAAATCCTCGGCGGTGCAGACAATGACGAACTGTTCGGCAACCTCGGAAATGACACGATTTCCGGCGACGAGGGGGACGACTGGCTCAATGGTAACCAAGGAAACGACATTCTCGATGGCGCCGACGGCAATGATGAGGTTCACGGTGGCCAGGGGGATGACCAGGCCAAAGGTGGTCTGGGCGACGATACTGTTTTCGGTGGCCAGGGGTCTGACCTGATGGAGGGTAACGAGGGCAATGATGTCCTCTATGGCAACCAAGAGGCGGATACGATTTCCGGTAATGCCGGTAATGATACGGCCTACGGCGGTCAGGGTGACGACCTGGTGGACGGTGGTGAGGGTGATGACGTGCTCTTGGGTGACGAGGGTAATGACATCCTCCACGGCGGGGAAGGTAACGACCAACTCACTGGTGGCAATGGGGATGATATCCTCATCGGGGCGGAAGGTTCAGACCTGCTGACCGGGGGAAATGGGAGCGATCGCTTCGTCCTCGTCCCCGGTTACGGTCCGGATACCATCACCGATTTTACCAGCGGTGAGGATATTATTGTCCTCGACGGCGGCATCAGTTTCGAGCAACTTACCATCACTTCCGTCAACGGTCAAACTCAAATTGCTTTGGGTTCCGAGATTCTGGCGGAATTCGTGGGTATTGATGCTGGGGTGATTTCCTCGGATGACTTCAGTACGTCTGTGTTCTAAAGATGTGCTTAACAAACGGCGACTGGTCGTTTGGGTTGGGGTAAGTTCAATAGTGAGAAACCGGGTTTCTTCAGTAAGATTTTGCTCGAGATGCAAAAATGTCCTAGAAACCCGGTTTCTTTTTCATAACTATCAGTTTCAACGATTTGTTCTAATGTCGAGTGCAAATCTCACTTTCACGATTCCCCGGAGGCGATGGAACGCGATCGCATCAAAGCCGAATTGCTTGAATCGGTGGAAGTTCCCCTCATCTACACGCGATCGGTTGACGAAGATCGGCGGTTCATTCGGTTTTTCACCCCCGACGGCGAAACCGAAGTGTTTTACAATCCCATCACCCAGGATGGACGCACGGAACTGGAGGCATTTTTGACCGCCTATTTGTAATACCCATCAACCATCTGTAGGGGCAACCCTCTGCGCTTGCCCATTCATTGAAAATCTATGGATATTGTGCTTTACCAATCCTCTCGCTGGTGTCGGCGATCGCCCCAATCATCTCTCTCGAAATAGGGGGATTCGACTTCGGGTTGATGCAGTTCGATTTCCAACGTTTCTTCCTCCTCTTCCGGCGGTCGGTTGAGGTTGAGGGGTTCCACGACGCGGGCGATCGCATCTTTGATGAATCCCCGCACAAATTCATCCCGGCGGTTGAGTTGAAATTGCCGCTGCACGACTTCTGTCATGCCGCCATCTCCCCAGTCCTGATCCTGTCGGAAATATTCGATAAAACTGCGGCCGGCAATGCGGGTTAAATAGGCGGCTGTAACCCCTTGAATTGCCTTTCCGATGACGAGGGTTCCGATGTGAAAATGTAGGGCGGTTGCGACTAATTGAATCGCCCCTTTGACGATACCCAAACTCGCCAAGGTTTTACCCAGAGAAAACGCCAATTCTCGCCCGCGATCAATATTTAATTCGCAACCGTATATTTTGCCAATTTCCACCACCATTTGGGCGTTGACTGCGGCTGTCGCCAGCAGATCCACGACGGGAAGGGGCGTCACCGCGATCGCACCCGCCCCGATCCATTGGTAGCGATCGACCACTTTTTCCGCCTGACGACGCCGCTGGGTGTCGATCAAATTGCGGGCTTCTTCTCCCAACCTTTGGGACTGTAAAAGGATATTATCGGCGACCAATTCTTCCCCCTCCGCCCGCAAAATTGTCGCCATTTGATTGATCAGGGGCATGATGTCGGGGTCGGGTTTGAAGGTGTCGCCATTTTCGAGTTGAATCAATTGGGGATTGGCGGCGATCGCGATCACGTCTTTGGAGGAAATAAACTCGCCAACTCGTTCCCGCAGTCGCAGCAAAATGGTATTTTTATCTTCTTCCGTGTAGAGGTCAGTTTTGTTGAAAATTAACAGCGATCGCTTGCCGATTTCCGCCAGGGTTCGCAGGGGAATAAACTCGGACTGCTGCAAGTCGTTATCCACCACGAACAGCAACAAATCCGCCTCGGTCGCCAGCGATCGCGCCATTTCCGCCCGTTCCGAACCAGCCTCCCCCGCCTCTAAAATTCCCGGCGTATCCGTCATTAAAATATCCCGTTCCAAAGCGATCAATTTCAACTGATAGGTTTCCCCGGCGGTTGTCGTCCCCATCGGTGCATTTACCTGCCCCACCATGCGGCCTAGCAACGCATTAATTAAAGATGTTTTACCCGCTGAACCCGTCCCGAATACGACGACTCGAATGTTTCCTTTTGACAGGTTCGCTTCAATTTCTTGCGATCGACTCAGCAACACCTGGCGGGCGACATCGTCTTGAATTTGAGAAACTTGCTGCCGCAACGCCTGCAAAGAGGCTTCCGCTGCCTCGGATTTGTCAAGGGGAATGCGAAGCTGGGGGCGGCGTTTTTTGCGGGAGGGGCCGCGAGGTTGCAGCAGCCGAAAATAGTAGATAAATGCATATATCGCCAGTCCCAACAGCCCCACCAATATGACCACCAATAAATTCGCCAAAATGGGGTGGGCGGCCCAGGCGACCTGGGTGTAAAGCCAGGAGATGGATGTCACCAGCCAGATGGTCAAAACCAGGATGAGGCAGATGCCGAAAATGAGAATCAACAGGCGGGATAAAGGCATGGGGCGTTACCGTTCTCGATTGTTTCTATGGTAGCCCGTCATCGAAATTTCAGCCGACCAAACTTTTCAGACCTTTCACCAAACGGCCGATCCCTTCCGCCGCCGTGTCGGGTTGCAAGGCCCCGTAAGCGACTCGCAAATAACAGCCGGTTTCCATTCCGAATGTGGTGCCGGGAATGGCGGCGACCCCAAATTCTCGGATCAGTTTTTCGGCGAGTTCCATCGGCTTTAATTTTGGATCAATTTTGAGGAGAAAGTAAAAGGCACCGTCGGCGGGGGGGACGGTACAAAAATCGCCCAATTTGTTCAATTCATCCAAAAAGATTTCCCGGACTTTGGTGATAGTTTTAATGTGTTCTCGGCAATAGTCCGCCCCGACGTTTAACGCCCCCAATGCCACAGATTGGGAGATGACGGGGGGACAAATTAAAATGGTGTCCTGGACTTTTTCGACGGGGACGAGTAAATGCTGGGGAATTACCATGTATCCGATCCGCCAGGATGCGAAACCGTAGGCTTTTGACAAGCTAAATAATGAGATGGTGTGGGGTTCGCTGTTGGGGAGGGAGGCGGGGGAAATGTGTCCGACATTATTATAAGTGAAATATTCATAGGCTTCGTCGCTGATGTGATAAAGGTGGCGATCGCGGCAGATTTGGTTAATTTCTTGCAGTGCCGTTTTGGGATAAACTGCCCCGGTGGGATTGTTAGGAGAAATGGTGACGATCGCCCGCGTTTTGTCGGTAATTGCGGCTTTGATGGCATCGATGCGAAGTTGATAATTTTCGTCCGTTTCGACGACGATAGCCTTGCAGCCGGCTATTGCGATCGCCATTTCGTGATTGAAATAATAGGGGGATTGGATGATAATTTCGTCGCCGGGGAAGGTGATGGCTAAAATGGCGTTCATGAACCCCATATTGCTGCCGGCAGTGACGACGATGGCGTTGCGATCGCCGATGGTTATTTGATTGTCGGTGCGGAGTTTGCGGGCGATCGCTTCTTGCAATGGCGCGATGCCCACCACTGCTTTATATTTATGATTTTCGGCGGTTTGAAAAAATTGCGATATCTCCTCGATGGCGACGGGTGGGGGACCGTAATAAACCACGCCCTGTCCGAGGGAAATTGTCCCGGGATGGCTGCGGATCAGCTTTCCAATAATCGGAATAATTGGGGATTGGACGGATTCCATTCTGGAAATATGAGGATTCATTTTAGATTAAAATTATGATTGTATTGTTGTTCTGGATTGTATCATATCGGGAGATCCCCCCCAACCCCCCTTGAAAAAGGGGGGAGAAGAGGGGCGCTCGTTTGGAAGGAGATACAATCTCGCAAAAAGTCCCCCTTATTAAGGGGGATTTAGGGGGATCGATAACGATTTTGGAAAATACCGTAGTAGCATAAAAAACAGAACCATTTATTCTATAACAGGCATGAAAACTCGCCGTCAATTGTTGCAAGGGTTGGGGTTGATGCTGTTGGGAACGGGACTTCCGGCGATCGCGACATCTTCTCCCGTTGTCAAACCGTCTCGGCTGCGGGTGGGGGATACGGTGGGGGTTGTCGCCCCGGCGGGGTGGATTACAAAGGAAGAGTTAAAATGGATCGCCTTTCAACTGAGTCAACAGGGACTTAAGATTAAAATGGCACCCCACCTTCTCGATCGCTACGGTTATTTAGCGGGAGTGGATCGCGATCGCGCTGCCGATATTAATGCCATGTTTGCCGATTCCGAAGTGCGGGCGATCGTGGCGGCGGCGGGGGGGTGGGGGAGCGCCCGAATTTTGCCTTTATTGGATTATAACACGATCCGCAATAATCCCAAAATTATCATCGGTTATAGCGATATTACGGCGTTATTATTAGCCCTCCATTCTCAATGCGGTTTCGTGACGTTTCACGGACTGCTGGGAACTTCTCGCTGGAATGAGTTTTCCCTGAGATATTTGCAGAAAGTTCTGTTTGAGGGCGAAAAGGTTTTATTTGAAAATCCATTTAATATTCGGGTTGAAACCATTACCGGCGGTCGCGCCAGGGGTCAACTTGTCGGCGGTAACTTGTCGGTTTTGGCGGGTTTGGCAGGGTCGATTTATGTCCCAGATTGGTCGGGAAAAATTCTGTTTGTTGAGGATATCAACGAGGATATTTATCGGGTTGATCGCTTTTTGACGCAGTTGAAATTGGCTGGAATTTTGGATCAGATATCGGGATTTATTTTCGGACAATGTAGCCGCTGTGCAGTGGATGACAACAAACCGACGTTCAATTTGTGGGAGGTGTTAGTCGATCAAATTCAACCGTTGGGAATTCCGGCTTGGTACGGATCGGCGATCGGACACATTCGCAATCAATTCACGATCGCGATCGGAGTAGAAGTGGAAATTGACGGCGATCGGGGTACGATTCAGATGTTGGAATCGGCGGTTATTTGAACCGTTCAATTATTATAATGAAAACGGCAACTAACAATGATAATTTCCGTATCTGTGACTTTGTAGACCAAGCGGTGTCCATCCGTAATTCGCCTTGACCAGTAACCTTTTCATTTGTACTTTCAAAATTGGCGATCGCCTTCCTCAATTAGAAATTCAATACAGGTTAAGGTTGAATGTAACCCGTCCGAATCAAAAATTGTCGCAAATCCGCGAAAAATTCGTCCGCGTCCGCTTCCTGATCAACCGATCGCACCCGTCGCCATCCCGACTCTCCGCGATCCAAAGAATATTGATTCGCCAAATAAGCCGCCAGTCCGCCTCGGATGTCGCGATTGAGTCGCCGCAATTGTTCGATTTCACTCCAGATGCGATCGAGGTGGGATTCCACTATTTCGGGATAATTTCCCGTGACATCCCGCAATTCTCCGTAGCGATATTCCCAAATTTGAATCGGAAGTTGCAGTTGCGATCGCACGTTAAATATCTCGGAAAAACGCGGATCGTACCCCACAAACCTCGGCGATTCATCCTCCCCAATTTCTTGCAAATCGTAACCCCACTCTCCCCAATTTTTGGGCAAAACTGCATAGTCTTTTCTGAACGGTTGATAATGATAAATTAGAGAGTAGTAAACTCCATTTTTGAAATCCAGAATAACCTCCGCTTCCTTATCGCCGTCTAAGTCCAGACTGCTGATATTTAAAACGCGACTTTTGGCAAAATCCACCGATACCAATTCTTCCGGAAGAGTTTCGGGGATGGGTGCATCTAAAACCACTTCCTCCCGCCGAATAATTTTTAGATTGAGCTTCGGAGTGGGGCTGGGATTGTAGGAAAGTTCGGCTTTCAAGCCGTCAAATTCTGCGGTTTTTGTGGTCGCTTCTCTGGGGTGTTCTCGGGATTCTTCTCGGGATTCTTCTCGGGAGACTTCGGGTTGCGGTTCCGGTTCGGTTGGGGGAAATTGGGGTGCTTGTTGTCGAATTTGCGGTTCCCGTTCGGGCGGTTCGGAGGGTTGCAATTGAGATTTTTGCTGTCGATCTTCGGGGCGTTTCGTTTGGGAAGTTTGCAGGTCGGAAAGCGGAATTCTGGCGATGTATTGGGAGGGAACTAACGCCGTTTCATCGAAGTCCACGATCGCCTGACAGATGAAGGATGCGACCTCTCCCCGAGTCGCCGGACGGTTGGGATTTAACACTCGAACGTCGGGATAATTGACCACCAGCCAATTTTCCATCGCCGCCGCGATCGCCTCGGTCGCATACTCGGGAATTTCTGCCCCATCTCTGAAGATATTGTCGAGTCGTTCGGGGGATAATTGCTGCGGTTCGTAGCCCAAACCGGTGGCGATCGCAACGAGGGCTTGGACTCGCGGAATCTTGACCGTGGGATTAAAAATACTGCCGATATATCCGGATAAAAACCCCTTTTTTGCCGCCTCTTGGATGGCGTCGTAGGCCCAATAATCGGTGGGAATATCGACAAAATTGGGCGATCGCCCGGTTGCTTCAACGGTTGGAAATGCCCGGTTGACGACCGCCGCAAATTCCGCCCGGGTGATGGGGGCTTCGGGGCGGAAAGTATTGTCGCCGTAGCCGCTGAGAATTTGACGGCGGGCCAATTCTCCAATGCAAGAACCCGCCCAATGGTCGCCGGTATCCACAAAACCAGCCTCCCCCGTGGGGAAGGCTTGGCTAGTTTTCGTTTGGGATGGATGGGTTACGAAAATTGCGATCGCGGCTGCCAGAGTCAGCAGGATCTGCCATCGATTTTTTTTCATCATTTGTCGCGTCTCTCACACCACGGGGCGATCAGCGATCGCCACCGTACCCATTTTCCCTCAAAATTTGTGGTTTCCGATCAAAATCTCAGCTTTCCGTCTTTTGCGGCATCCAACCCAGCAGCAAGTAGACGCAACCGAGATAAAATACGGCAGGAATCAAAATTCGCAGCCATTCCAGAGCAACCATTGTTGAGTACCTCCTTTTTTCTGTTTGGGTTATCTTTCTACTTCATCCACCTCAAGAACTCCCCTTTCAGTGCAGCGAGGAATTATTTCTGTCCCCAGTCCGTTGACTCTCAGTCGCCATATCTTCGGGCAATTCTATATACTCTTATTATCGCACGGTTTCAGCCATTTGTGTTCTGATTTCAGAAGGATTTTGGGAAACGGCGATCGCAACCTCGGGAAGCGATGACGGTACGCCCTCGCAGGTCGAGTGCAGACGGGCTGGGGACTCGGGCGATATCAGAAGTCCGACCCCCAGATCCCGGCCGAACCGCTTAAAATGGGGGACATCGCCTCCCACATTGCAGTATAGATTGATACAATAATTGCGACGCACGCTCGGAATGAACGGACAGAAAATTTTTAACATTTTTCGTTCCTTGGGGACGCTCACTTTGGGCAGTTTATTGGCTGTTTTCATCGCCCTTCCAATGCGGGCGACCGATCGCATCTATGCCAAATACGGCCCTCTGGAAATTTCAGTTTCCGTCGAATCTTTGAAGATTTATGCCGAAACCGGAAAAGTCAACTGGGAACTTTTCCCCTACTTTTTATTTTTGAATTCATACCATCAAAAAACCCTAAATGAGTTTCTACAAATGCGGTTTTATGTCGGGCTTTTACAAGTCCGGCAGTCTCTAAATTCACCGATGGGAATATTGTTTCTACAAACTCTGGGAGAAATCCTGCAAGTCCGGGGCGGAGAAAATGGCTCGGATGCCCTTCGTGAAGCATTATTTGAAGTGGCTCAAAATGATGAGGGATTCACAGTTTTTGACCTATTGCAACAATTCCCCGGAGAGTTACAACTGGATACCGTCGCAATTCTGCAATTGTCGAATCGCATCGACAGTGTTATTGCCAAAACAGAAGCTCTCAATGAAGCCTTGGAAAACATCACGATCGCGATCGCTTCAACCGAAACCGCCCACAATTACGACGAATTACCCGAGCTTAATCGAGCGGGAAATGTCAATTTTTCCAGACAAATTCTAACTTTATTTGATCGCGATCGGGAAATCGAAGCAACTTTTTATTATCCTTCATTTCCCATCAAAGATACCGTCCCCGTTATCGTCATTTCCCCCGGTTTGGGTTCCACCGCTCGGGGATGGCGACCCTTCGCGGAACATCTGAGTTCCTACGGATTTGCAGTGGCAATCATCCGCCATCCGGGGAGCGACTTCGCCCACCTACAACGCTTTTTTGAAGGGGAGGAATCCGAAACTTTCAAACTCGGCGAATTTGTTGATCGCCCCCGAGACATTACCTTCATATTGGACGAACTGGAACGGCGAAATTTTTCTGAATTTAATGGTATTCTAAATTTAGAAAATGTCGGAATTTTGGGTCAATCCTTCGGGGCTTATACAGCTTTGGCATTGGCGGGGGTACCCCTCAATTTTGATCGCCTCGACCAAAATTGTCGCCCCCCTATCGACTTGCTGAACCCATCCTTATTACTGCAATGTCGCGCCCTGGAACTTCCCCGACATTCCTATCAACTGAAAGACGATCGCATCGCTGCCGCTTTTGTCGTCGATCCGGTGAACGGCACGATTTTCGGATCCGAGGGTTTAGAAACAATTGAAATTCCCATCTTTTGGGCTTCTGGAAGTGCCGATCTACTCACCCCCGTCGTCCTCGAACAAATCGATTCCGTCACTGCCCTTTCCTCCCCCGAGCGTTATTTTGCCCTCGTCCGGGGTGCGAACCACGTCGATTTCAACCCCGCCGCGATCGCCCAGTTTCAGGCCATCGACGAAGAATCCCTCGGTCGAATTGTCAGCAGTGACTCCGATGTGATTGAATCCTATATGTCGGCCTTCGGATTGGCATTTTTTCAAGTTTACGTCGCCCGAAACCCCGATTACCGCCCATTTTTGCGAGCATCCTACGCCACCGCGATCGCCCAGGAACCTTACAGCCTCAGTTTCGTTCCTTTACTGACGGCGGGGCAGTTAGAACGGGCGATCGCCGAATTACAGCAATAGGCCGTAACATCGATCCTCCGACCAAAAAATATCGCCAGTTTGAATTGAGACAATCAAAAATTTAAACCCAATTTTAAAAAAAATCTCAGGTTTATTTCACCTCGGTCTGTCGTGACGAGTCGATATTCTCTCCTCCCGACTCCCTAATTGGCGCCCAAAGGTGATACCGTGTTGGTTGCCGTCGATTAATTAGCCGCGATCGCCCATTTGACATGGTATTAAGACCCGAAACTGACCCGATTACCGGACTACTTCGCCTGGTGGGGGAAGACATCCCCGAAGATGTGACGTTTTTTGAGAACGAGTTGGCAGTGTTCCCCCTCGGAGTCTTCATGCGGGGGGGAAATGACACGGTGCGGGGGTCGCAAGATTCCGAACCCATCCGGGGAAATGGGGGCGATGACCAATTATTCGGAAATGGCGGCAACGATTTTCTCTCCGGGGGACTCGGAAGCGATTATTTAGAAGGCAATGAGGGCAGCGACGAACTCTTGGGGGAACTCGACCCGGATACGCTGTTTGGGGGACCCGGCGCCGATACCCTCTCGGGGGGGACGGGTTTCGATTTAATAGACGGGGAAACCGGAAATGATGTGATCTTCGGGGGTCAGGACGGGGACAGTTTGACGGGGGGGGAAGGAAACGATCGCATCAGCGGCGACGGCGGCGAAGATGACCTGATCGGCGGGGAAGGGGACGACACCCTATTCGGGGGAACCGAGGGCGACCAAATTCGCGGAGACGAGGGAAACGACCTGATTTATGGCGAAGCGGGGGACGACTTCCTCACGGGTGGGGACGGCGATGATGAAATATTCGGCGGACGGGGGAACGATCGCATCCTGGGAGAAGCCGGAAACGATCGCCTCTTCGGCAATTTGGGCAGCGATACCCTGGCCGGAGGTGTCGGCAACGACACGTTTTTTATCCAAGCCGGATTGGGTGTCACCACCATCGCCCAAGCGGACCAGATCTTCGATTTTACCCCCGGCGAAGATACCATTTTCCTCCTCGGCGACACCCCCATCGACGGGTTAAATATTGTCGAAGAACCCGATAACGCCAATAATACGATCCTCGAAGCCGAAAGCGGGGAAATTCTCGCGGTGGTTCGGGGCGTCCGTCCAGATAATATTGCGCGATCGGATCTGTTCGTCCCCGGCGTCCTCGCCTTCGAGTCCCCCCGATTTGAAATTCAGGAAAACGGCAGCGGCGAACCCGTCACCGTCGTCCGTTCCGGGGGCGAAGATGGCGCCGTCGGCGTCACGGTAGTTCCCACCCCCACAACACCCCTCCCCCCCGACGGCGTGGATCTCGGCCCGATTATCGTCAATTTCGAGAACGGCGAACTCGGCCCCAAACCCGTCCCGATCCGGATCGCGGATGACAGCGTGGTGGAGTACCCCGAAACCCTGCAACTGTCCCTGGAAGATCCCACCGGAACCGCCGTTTTGGTCGAACCCGCCGCCGCCATTTTGGAAATTGTCCCGGACGAAGAGCCCCGCGACCCGGTGCAAACGTTTGATAATCCCGCACCGGAAGCCTTTTCCCGCTTTGGGGCGGCGGTGGAAACGGGGGGCACCCAGGTTTATGTCGGAACGCCGGGATGGAACGGTTCTCAGGGACTCGTTTACCTGTTTGACGTGCCCAGCGGACAATTATTGCAAACGTTCAACAATCCCTCGTCCTTGGCCGGAAATTCTCAATTTGGGACGTCTATCGCCACTTGGGGGGGAAATCCGATCGTCGGGGCGCCGGCGGATAGCAGTCTCGCCCCCGCCACGGGTGCGGCTTATCTGTACAATCCGGTTACGGGTGGGGCGATCGCGCAATTTCTCAACCCCACCCCCGATCCTTTTGACAATTTCGGCTACAGCGTGGCGGCTTTCGGCAATACGGTGGCGATCGGAGCCCCGACGGATGGCACTTCCGGGGTGCGATCGGGGACTGCCTATTTATTTGATGCCGCCACGGGGGAATTATTGCAAACCTTCAACAACCCCGACCCCCAACCGGACGACTATTTCGGGGCGGCGATCGCGGCGGTGGGGGATTGGGTGCTCGTCGGTGCCCCGGGAAGCCTGACTGCCGGGGGTTCTAACCGTCCGGGTGAGGCTTATATGTTTAACGGCGCCACGGGGGAGTTGATCCAAAGCTTCCGCAACCCCAACCCCGGATCGGACCGTTTCGGCCACGCTGTCGCCGGGACGGGGATCGGACGGGACATCCTCATCGGCGCCCCGGGGGACGACCGGCGGGGAGTGGATGCGGGGGCGGCTTTTCTGCTTGACGGCATCACCGGGACGATTTTCGAGGATTATTCCCCGCCAAAATTGCGATCCGGCGATCGCTTCGGGACGTCTTTGGATATGACGGGAAATAGCCGCGTCCTCGTCGGGGCACCCGGTTTCGGCCCCCTGGATTACGGCGCGGCGTTCCAATTTCAACTGCGGACGGGACAATTTTTGGACACCTACCTGCACCCGAATCCGAGTCCGAGTGACGGGGTTTTGGGTTTCGGCGCCGCCGTGGCGGGTTTCGGGACGGGTGCGATCGTCGGTTCGCCGGATACCGATATTGGATTGGAAAGTGTGGGGAGGGTGTATCAGTTTTAGGGATTTTTAGATTTGTTCCCCCTCAGTGCGATAGCGAATCACAGCTTCTCTGACTGATATTAAGTCCGTTTGAATACTTACACAATCCACAGATTTCGCAGATTTTCGCAGATGGGGAATTGGGGGGGATGCAGATTTGGGAGGATTTGTCAATCCCCCCCCGAAAATTCTGGGTTATAGCAGTGCGCGCTCGTCTGTTTACAGTTTCCTCAGAGGGACAAACCTTTAAACCCTGATGTCGAGGGAATTTCCCCTCCCTACACCCTACACCCTACACCCTACACCCCCTCTAGCAGCGCTATATATCATGTCCGCTTAAACAGTTATTATTCCTGGGTGCCATCTTCTGAAGCGGCTTCAAACTTTTGCCGATTGCCTCTTGCCTATCATCAACGCCGGGAGGGGGGATCGGTGTTGAGGGGTTCCACGTCGAAGGTGCGAATTTCCGACCATTCGCCCCATTCTCCGTTGATTTTTGCCCGGACTTTCCACGTCCAATTTAAGCGGTTACGATCGCCGATATAACCCGCGCTGATTTCGCGATGGGAAGACTGGGAAAGGGTGTCGATGTCGATGACGGGATTTCGGGCATTTTCGCCGATGACGTACAGGTGATATTGGGTGGCGCCGGGACAGTCGGACCAGTCAAAATCCCAGATTATCAGATCGGCGCGATCTTCCCGGCTATTATCTAAAATCGCCCCATTTTGAGGTATAATAGGGGTGGGAATGCAGGCCGAATTTGTCGCCGTTTTGCAATAATAAAGTCTCATGATTTCCCGAAAAGAAGGTTCGTCGGGTGACAAATCTTCAAAGGGGATGGGGAGGCGATCGGCTCGATCTTCGGCACAGGCTTCTCGAATTTGTTCCGGGGTGGGTTCGGTGGCGACAGTGGCGGGGGCGATCGCCATTCCGAAACTGAGGACAATGGGTAAAATTAAAGCGGCATAAAAAGTTCGTTTCATGACTCCCATTCTGCGAGATCAATTTTCAGAATAAAACGCCCGTTTTAAGGCGATCGCAGATTCCGCCAAGGCTTCCCGTCCTTGACTGAGGATTCCGGCGAGGTTGACGAAGGCGTGAATCGTGCCCGGATAGCAGGAGATTTGGACGGGAACTCCGGCTTTTTTGAGGCGATCGCCGTAGGCTTGTCCCTCATCCCGCAGGGGGTCGAATTCGGCGGTGATAATCAATGCGGGGGGCAAGTTGGATAACTGTTTTGTCAAGAGAGGGGAAGCCAGGGGATCTCGTCTTTTAGTGATATCGGGAAGATAAAGCCGGCAAAAATAAGCAATTGAATCGGCGGTTAAAAAATAGTTATCGGCAAATTTTTGGCGAGATTCTGTCTCGATGTCTACCTGGGTTGATGGATAAATAAGCAATTGATAAACGAGTGGTGGCAAGGAGCGATCGCGCCGCATCAACGCCACCGCCGCCGCCAAATTTCCCCCGGCACTTTCGCCCCCCACCGCCACGCGATCGCGATCGCCTCCGAAGGTTTCCGCTTGGTTGAATACCCACTCTGTTGCGGTGAATCCATCCGCGATCGCGGCGGGAAATGGATGTTCCGGCGCCAGACGATAATCCACCGAAACGACGATACATTTTGCCCCATTTGCTAGAGTCCGGCAGATGCTATCCACCATATCCAAATCCCCCAGAACGTAACCCCCGCCGTGGAAGTAAACGAGAACCGGAAATGGCGGGTTTCCGACGGGGGTGTAAATGCGGATCGGCAGTTCCCCGCCGGGGCCGGGAATGGTGCAATTTTCCACCTTTTCCAGCGGTTCCGGCGGGTGAGAAGAGTTGACGAACATCTGATTGAGGTTTCTCAATTCTGCCGGCGTCAGGGTATGGATAGGGGGGCGATCGGACTCAGCAATCAGATTAAGAAATGCTTGAGTTTCGGCGTTTGGCGAACGTTCCATTTTCTCAATTTATCATTAACGATATTTTCTGTATTCGAGACAAAACTGCGTCACTTCAGGATTTCTGTCTTCCGAAAATTGATGGCGTTGAATTTCTTCCAATCCGAAGGTTTTAAATTGAGACAGTTCACCCTCCGACAGCGGCCAGGGCGGGCCGTCCGGGGGTGCTTCGGTGGGGCGATATCGGGTAATTAATAATAAGATACCGCCGGGGGAAACGAGATCTGCGATCGCACCGATCGCCCGCGATCGTACTTCCAAAGGCAGGGATTGAGTGATGCGAGATTCCAGCACGAAATCGAACCGTTCCCGCCACTCCGGATCGAGGTTCAACAAATCTGCGACGGTGTAGTTAACCGGGGAATCGGGGAACCTTTGGCGACACCAGGCGATCGCAGTTTTGGAAATATCAAAAGCCGTCACCTGATAGCCACACTTCGCCAACCCTTCCGCGTCATCTCCCAACCCGCAACCCAGCACCAAAGCCGTTTTATTGTTATCCCGAATTGGATGATTTTCCAGCCATGCTTGCAGTTGGGGATGAACCGCCAATGTCGCCCACGGAATGCGGGACGGATCGCCCTCAGACCAGGCGTACAGGTTTTCAAACCACTGGGTGGGATCGGGTTGAGAATCTTCGACCATTTCCAAAATTTTTTTTCTGAGATTTTCGCGGGAAATTGAGGACATTGACAATTGGCATTTAATATCGGCTATTTTGACCGCGATCGCTTCCGTTATCGAGATGCGATCGCATCAGTTAAAAATTATATCAGATCCGCTTGTTTGAGGCTGACTCGTTTTTGTGGGGGCAACCTTATAGGGTTGCCC
>JBNGCR010000076.1:0-7673 GCA_050045915.1 Limnospira sp. | reverse complement strand
GCAACCTTATAGGGTTGCCCATCCACAAGGGTAGGTTTATCACTTCAATTTCATCACAAAAAACTCATATCCATACCAATCCTTATATTTTCGATACATCTCAATCTCCTGCCGTTCCATCTCCAAAACTTCCCGGGCCTCATCATCATTGTTATAGATATCGGAGAGGGTATTAATTCTGGACTCCACCCCATCATAATAATCAGTCCAGCCGGTTTCAGGAATCGTAAAATGGTCGAGGAGTTGATAGCCGCAGCGAGAAATCATCTCCGGAACTTGTGCCAACTGTTTCATCCCCGGATAGTTTTCTCCCCAAAACTCCGCCACCTCCGACGGCGGATTTTCCCGCAACCAAACCAACTCACTCACCACCAAATAACCGTCCGGTTTGAGACAGAGTTTCCAGTCCGTCAAACCCGTTTCAAAACCGATAATATAAATGGAACCTTCAGCCCAAATGAGATCGAAATGCGATCGCGGAAAGGGCAAGGACGACATGGTTTGATTCAAACCGGTAATCCGATCCTGAAAACCGGCGGCTTCGGCGGCGGCTTGCAGGCGATCCAAATAGGGTTGGTGGGTGTCGATCGCGGTAATTGTCCCATCCGTCAACCTCGCCAGTTCCAACGTATGGGCACCGGGGCCGCAACCGACATCCAAAATATTCGGTTTCGACAGGGGTGGCAGCATCTGAAACGCCTTGCGGGTGTACTCATCGCCCCCCGGAGCCTCTCGAACCAGATCGGTGTGAATTTCCAAAAAAATATCATTCATATCGGGTAGCACAGGCATCCTGCCTGTGAAAAACTCAAATTATCAGTGAACGACAAGCTATAGAGGTTTTCGGTTTAATGAAATACTAACGATCCCCCTAAATCCCCCTTGAAAAGGGGGACTTTGAACTTTCAACCATCACCTCACCAGCTTGAGAAATGCTATCGAAGCTCGTGCTACGGGAATTGTATCTCAACTTTTGGCTTTGAAATCTTTGAAAATTGCTTGGAATCCGTACATCAACCGATTCACATTGTTCGCCTTTCCGGGAACAATGTCGCACTCCCACTTCCGCTTCCGACTCGCCAACAGTTTACCCGCCACGTCCGACGCACTGTTCGAGACAAAATAGCACTCCCCCGCCACCCGCAACTCAGATGCCAACGCCAAAAACGCCTGGGCGAATTCCAGCTTCAATTGGGAGGCGTAATGTTCGCAATTAACCGCCAGCAAAATCCGCGATGCCCGGGGTTCCCGGCGGTTATTCCTGCAGGCATCGGCTTCGATTTTGTACAGGACGCAGATATCGCAGTCGTACAACACCCGCAGGCGCCCGTGAACTTTTACCCCCATGTGAATTTCCAGCGGGGGTTTATTGGGAAATTCGATAACGGCGTGGGTGTAGGGTTGGGTGGCGTCGTAAAGTTGTCCGGCTCGCTTGCGAAAAACGAGGGTTTCCGGATTGTTTTTGTCAACATCTTTATAGTAAACCAACGCCCCTTCATTTCGAGCCGCTTTGACGATGATGCTGAAGATGTAAAATTTGAAGCGATCGCCCGCCTCTTTTTCTGTTTTAAAATCGGGATTGATTGTCGATTCTAACTGGGTTTTTATATCCCGCAATAGGGACGCATTAACCGCCATCTGTCTCCACCTCCGATCGCAACTGTTCCAACATCATTTTTAACCGATCGCACTGCTGCGATCGCGCCGAGATCGGGTCGGGAGAAAATTTGAATAACTTCCCCTTTCCCCCCACCGCCGAGGCGAACCGGATTTCCGGCTTCACCTCCAAAGTCAGCGCTTCGTGGCCCAAAACATCCGCAATTTCTCGATCTATTTCCGCACCCGAAATAATGGCGCGATCGACCGCATCGATCAGCAACAATAACCGTTCCTGGGGGCCGTGATACGCTAATTTCAAATCGGGGGATTTTCGCCCCGCCACCATCTCCTCGACCGTTTTTCCCGCACTCACCACGTCCTCAACCTGTTCGGCGACCCAGGTTAATTCCAACTCGTTAAGTATTTCGACCAGTTCATCATAAACGGCCGAACAATCCTGTTCGTTCATAACCGTTATTCACAATAACAACTTAAGGCCCCCACCAGCATTTTCCTGCGGGAGCCTTCTGCTATTGTAACCGATCGCTGCCGAAAAATGATGTAAAAGTCAACATTTGTTTAAGTTCGGGGATGGGGTCGCCGCCCCGCCCCCTCAAAACTTCCCTTCCCCGGGCTGACTCTTGAGGAACTCCGTATTCACCCCAGATTCCCGGGTTAGGGCAATTTTACCCGTCCGGGCAATTTCCCGAATCCCGAAGCGGCCGAGCACCTGGACAATCGCCACCATTTTACCCGGGTCGCCCACCACCTCGACGGTGAGGGAATCGTCGCCGATATCCACCACCCGGGCCCGGAAAATGTGGGCCAGTTCGATGATCTCCGATCGCACGGTACTGTTGGGGGAATTGACCTTGAGCAACATCAACTCCCGCTCGACGCAGGGAATTTCCGTAATATCGAGTACCTTCAGCACGTTGATCAACTTGTAGAGTTGCTTGGTCAACTGCTCGATAATGCGATCGTCTCCGGGGACCACCATCGTAATCCGGGAAACCCCCGCTTGTTCCGCCGGACCGACCGCCAGACTCTCGATATTAAATCCCCGGCGGGCGAACAAACCGGCAATCCGGGTCAGGACACCCGCCTCATCTTCAACCAAAACAGAAAGGGTATGTTTCATGATCTCGTCCCCAAACGTGAAACTCGGCAAATTGTAGCGATCGGCAATCAGGTATCGGCGATCGGCCAGGAGTTGAACCGCGATCGCTCAAAATTGAGGAACCGCACATCACTCGTGCCGAGCCACATTCGCACTGCATCCGTCATTGTATCCGACCCGACCCCCACCCGAAAAGAAAAAAAGCCCGGTATTATCGAACCGGGCGGCTAACAGAACTTCAGAATCCTTTAAACATTGGCGGACTTCACGCCGGGGTTTCCGGTTCCGCCGCTTCGGGTTCCTCGTCCCGAAACACGACCCGCAGCAGTGGCGGCGCCAAAAAGGTGGTGATAATCACCATCAAAATGATCGCCACGTCCAGGGAAGGGGACAGGGCGCCGCTCTCCGAACCGACGGAGGCGAAGACCAGACCGACCTCGCCCCGGGGAATCATCCCCACGCCGATCGCAACCCGGTTGATATTCTCCACCCCGAACACGCTGAAGCCGGAGATCAATTTTCCGAGAATCGCCACCACGATCAGAAACGACGCGATCACCAGTCCGGCCCGGTTTTCCGGAACGGCGGGATTGAGAACCGACAAATTAGTTTTCGTCCCCACCGTCACGAAAAAGATCGGCACCAGCACGTCAGAAATGGGCTTGGTAAGTTCTTCGAGCTCCTTACCCGCTTCGGTTTCGTCGAGGACCAAACCCGCCGCAAACGCCCCCAGAATCGCCTCCAGACCGATCGCCGCCGCGACGTAGGCCAACAGCAGGGCCAGGATAAACGCCGGAATCACGATCCGGCCCCGGGTTTTGAACTGTTCGGCCAGGGCCACGAACGTATCGTTAAAGAAGCGTCCCAGCAGGATCGCCCCCACCAGGAACACGCTGGCACTAATAATCAGAAAGATGATATTGGTGACATCCACCTCGCCGGTTTTAGCCAAACTCGCCACCACCGCCAGCACGATGATCCCCAGGACGTCATCCATCACCGCCGCCCCGAGGATGATCTGACCTTCTTTGGAGGACAGGCGGCCGATTTCCGCCAGGACTCGGGACGTGATCCCGATACTCGTTGCCGTCAGGGCGGCGCCGGCAAAGATGGCGGGGATGGGGGCAACGTGAAAGACCGCGATCAGTCCGACGGTGCCCGCCACGAAGGGCGCCACCACCCCCACGATCGCCACCACCAGGGACTGAACCCCCACTTCCAGAAGTTGGCGGATGTTCGATTCCAAGCCAATTTCAAACAGCAGGACGATCACGCCCAATTCCGCCAGGATGGAGACGACCTCGCTCTGCACCTCGAACGTCGGTTCCGCAACGCTCGGATCCAAACCCGCCGTCGCCGACAAAACCAGCATGATCAGGGAGTTTTCGGCATTTCCCCCCGTTTCCGGAAACACTACCAGGTTGAAGGCCGAGATGCCGATGACCACACCGCCGACCAGTTCCCCCAGAACCGGCGGAAATCCCAGCCAGTTGAAGAATTCCCCGCCGACTTTGCTGGCGGTGTAGATGGCGACCAGACTCAGGAGGACCGCCAACAGCACCATCGTCCCGTCCGCTTCGGCGGCTTCGGCGGCTTTCTCGGCCACGGTTGCCAACACGGAAGGGAATTGCACTCCCCACGATAAAAAGATATCAGCCGGAACCATCATCCCGGCAAGTGATTGAACCATCCATTCCCCACAACTCATCCTGTCTACTTTATCGAAAAGTGCGATCGACACGGCGGGGGAATTTTAGATTGTTGTAGGGGCGAATGGCATTCGCCCGAGTTCGGGAATCGAATGCCACAGGAGGAAATTGAATCAACAATTGTCAATTGTCAATTATCAATTATCAATTATCAAAACACCCGGTGTTTCAGGGAGGGCATCTGGCGGCGGACCTGTTGCAGGCGGGAGGGTTCGATATCCGCGATCGCCACCCCCGGCTTATCTCCCGCGTCGTCCAAAACCATGCCCCAGGGGTCGATAATCATCGCGTGGCCGTGGGTGTGGCGGCGTCCGTAGTGACATCCGGTCTGGGCCGGGGCGATGATGTAGCAGGTATTTTCGATCGCCCGGGCCTTCAGCAACACTTCCCAATGGTCCTTCCCGGTGTAGGCGGTGAAGGCGGCAGGGACAAATAAAACCTCCGCCCCCTGTTTAGATAAATGGCGGTACAACTCGGGAAACCGCACGTCGTAGCACACCGAGAGTCCCAACTGGCCGAACTCCTCCGAGGCGTAAATGGGGGGAAATACCGTCCCGGCCCTCACCGTGGTGGACTCGCAGTAAGTGTTGCCGTCGGGCAGGTCCACGTCAAATAAATGGACTTTCTCGTATCGGGCCAACTCCCGGCCGTTGGGATCGACCAACAGGGCCGTGTTGCAAACCTTTCCATCTCCCTTCGGAACCGGAAACCCGCCGCCCAAAAGCGTTACTTGATATCGTTGGGCCGTGGTTTTCAAAAATTTTTCCGTCTCCCGGGCGATTTCTTCGCCTTGGGCGAGTTTATCTTCCTCTTCGCCCATAAATGAAAAATTCTCGGGCAAACCGATCAGGTCGGCCCCCTGATGGATGGCCAGTTCGATCAGGTCGCCCGCTTCCGCCAGATTTTTGTGCAAATCCGGCAGGCTGGTCATTTGGATGGCGGCGGCAGTGTAAGATTTCATCAATTCGGAAACGGTGGCGTGATGTGAGGGGTGTCGGGTTCAATTTGGGCAACCGCGGCGGGGGTTCGGCGATCGCCAAATCCCCAGATCTAGAACGTCGCTGGCGGTTGATTCGTGCTGATATCTGAAAGCTGAAAGCTCAAAGCTGATAGCGACACGAAATCGGGCCGACCGACTCGCCCGACCCGTCGAGATGGGTCGAGTTCGGCGATCGTTCCGACTCCGCGCCAATTTGCGATCGCCTAATCCCTAGAGGGGATGGAAGAGGAGATCGGGGAAAAAGCGGTTGAATTCGATCAAAATTCCGGCGGTGATGACCAGCCAGATCGCCGCCAAAACCGGGGCGCTAGACAAATATCTTTGCATGAATTGAGTCTCCTAATTGAAGTCAGAAACATCGGATCGGATGTCGGGAAAAGTTCCCCAAAAATCGACCGGAAAAAAAGGTTGGAAATCAGGTCGGCGAGATTCGCAAAATTTCCCGAGGAGTTTCAGGGTGACTCCTCCATTTCCGGTGCGTGTACCTCCGCAATTAGCGGGGGGAAACGGTAATTTCGTCGTCTTTGGCAAACATTTCGCCCGTGGTCATTTGCTTGAGCGCCGCCAAAGGCCAGAGGAAGCCGCCGAGCATCAGTTGGACGGCTTTGGGAACGTCGATGATGATTTCTTTGTCGGTGGGTTTCTTGTCGGTTTGGGCGTACTGGAGATAGGAACGGCCGACCCAACCGATCCATCCGGCGATGTACAGGAACAGGACGCTGGGGATCAGGAAATCACCCGCGTGGGACAGGCTGCCGTCCACGATCAGGTGGGGCAGACCGTCGCTGCCGCAGAGTTCTTGGGAATAGCGATCGAACCGGGCCTGGGCCTGTTCCGGATTGGCGCTTTGGGACACGGACAGTTTAGCCCGCTGCTGAAATGCCGCAGATTCGGAGCAAGGGGTCAGGTTGTAGGCCGATGCCGCAGCAGTTCCGCCAAACCAGAGGCCGAGGGCGAGAACGAGAGCTAACAATCGTCGCATAGAATTGTTTCCTTTTGTTACAAAACAATAAGTTTTTTGTACAATCCGTTGGGATTAAGGACTTAGGAGCCATCTTACTCCGATGAGTCCGGCTCGTAAAGATTAAGCTACTAGGTGTAGCTCAACCATTTCATAAAATTTATCAGCCAATGGCAACGGTTTTAGCAATTGAAACAAGTTGTGACGAAACTGGCGTGGCAATTGTAAAGAATCGTAACGTTTGCAGCAATGTTGTCGCCTCCCAAATCGCCGTCCACCGTCCCTATGGGGGGGTGGTACCAGAAGTAGCCTCGCGCCAACACCTGGAAACCCTGAACCCGCTGATCGATCGCGCCCTGGAAGAGGCGGGACTGGGTTGGTCCAATATTGACGCGATCGCGGCGACCTGCGCCCCGGGGTTGGTAGGAGCCCTGCTGGTGGGCCTGACGGCCGCGAAAAGTTTGGCGATCGTCCACAACAAACCGTTTTTGGGTGTCCACCACCTGGAAGGCCACATTTACGCCTCCTACCTCAGCCAACCAGACCTGCGCCCCCCCTTCCTCTGCCTGCTGGTTTCCGGGGGCCACACCAGCCTGATCCGGGTCTTGGACTGTGGCCAATACGAAACCCTGGGCCAGACTCGGGACGACGCGGCGGGGGAGGCCTTCGACAAGGTGGCCCGCCTGTTGAATCTGGGCTATCCCGGCGGCCCGGTCATCGATCGCCTCGCCAAAGACGGAGATCCCCAGGCCTTCCCCCTCCCCGAGGGCCGCATCTCTCTACCCGGCGGCGGCTTCCACCCCTACGACTCCAGCTTCAGCGGCTTGAAGACAGCCGTTTTGCGCCTGGTGGACAAATTGAACCAAAATGGCGCGGAACTGCCCCTAGCGGACCTGGCAGCCAGCTTTCAGGACACGGTTGCCCGGGGGTTAACCAAGCGTGCGATCGCCTGCGCCCGAGATTACGGGTTGGACACCATCGCCGTGGGGGGAGGGGTGGCCGCGAACAGTCGCCTCCGCCATTTATTGCAACTCGACGCCGCCGAACACAATTTGCGCGTCTTATTTCCGCCGATGAAATACTGTACCGACAACGCGGCGATGATCGCCTGTGCCGCCGCCGAACATTTCGAGCACCGTCACGTTTCGCCCCTGACCCTGGGCGCCCATTCCCGGATGGCGATCGGCGATGTGATGGAATTGTATTGAGAATGGGGGCTTGAGATACTCGCCCTCTCCCCCAGCCCCTCTCCCAATTCTGGGAGAGGGGAGTCCATTTTCCGGT
>JBNGCR010000075.1:0-23319 GCA_050045915.1 Limnospira sp. | reverse complement strand
AGCGCGTGGAAGTGTATCGTACTGGTCAAACCGTTGAGGTTTTGGAAAATCCGATCGCGCTGTCGGGAGAACCTGTTTTACCCGGTTTGACGCTTTCTTTGCAACGCATTTAGGCTGAGGTTCGTCACAAGTTGGCGCGAATGAACAAACCGATCGCTCCCTAACCGATCGCCGTCCCTGCCGCGCCCCCGAGCAACTGATAGATCATCGCCGCGATCGCGAATACGCCTAAAATAATCATCAATCCGGCGGGCATAAATTTCTTCGTTTTGACATACCGCCCCACGAACGCGATCACCAAAACCACAGAAATAAATAGGGAAAAAATCAGCGCCCAGCCGAAGCCCTGGGTCTGGAGAAAAGCGCCCAAAAGCAGCAGGATGCCGCTGCCGACCCCCGCCATCAGAGAAATTTTACTTTTCGCCTTCGTATATCCGACGATGCCGCCGGCGATCGCCAGAATTCCGTAGGCGATGGTTGCGAGCAATCCCAGGCTCATGACTCCTCCTCCTTCAACAGTGACATCAACAGCAACTTATCAGGGACGGGAGGACTCCGACAAAAAATGTTGTAAAAATTAACGATTCCTCCGGTCACTCATTCCGATAAAATATAGAAATGCGGCTTTTTCATTGAAATTTCAGCCGTTTTCGGTTCACATTTCAACCTATTTTTGTCCGATGTCTTCCCTGCAACCCCACGCGATCGCGAAAATGAAGTGTCTCCAGCGTCAGGCCGCCTCCCTGCTGCTGTACCAGGGCGTGATGGAGGGGGCGATCGGTCGCGCCTTTTTACACCTGTTGGAAACCCTACAGCGGGGGGACACTCCGGACAGTCTGCACGCCTACGGCAACTGGTTTCGGGTGCAGGCGGAACACTGCCAAAGCTGGCAAAATTACCTGCTCACCCAAATTCTCCGAGCCGAGAACCCCTTCACCCGCCAGGCCCAACAGAGCGACCTGGACATCCTCCCCAAGTCCCTGACCGCCGCCGCCCGTCGCGATTTGGGCCTCTTGCAGATCCTTTATCAGTGCGAGGGGGTGCAAATTGCTCTGTGGGTGCAGGCGATCGCGCAACTTCCCGACCTTCCCATTATCTGGGAAGACGCCCCCGATCGCGTCGAAAAAATTGAGGAACTCCCCCTGCGTCGCAAGTTGGCGGCACTGGACAATTGGGGGGACGGGTTGGAACCCCTAGCCGCCCACTATCGGCGCTACGGGACCGGGAAATTCGCCCGATCGCAGGCGTTTCGCTGGCAAAATGGGCAACTGCGGGCGATCGCCAATCCCGACCCCGTGCACCTGAGTCAGTTGGTGGGTTACGAACCCCAGCGGGAAATGTTATTGAAAAATACCGAATTTCTCCTGGCCGGATATCCGGCGCTGAATGTCCTGCTGTACGGGAGCCGCGGGTCGGGCAAATCCTCCCTGATCAAGGCCCTGCTGCACCGGTACGGCGATCGCGGGTTACGGTTGATCGAATTTGCCAAATCCGACCTGGGGGCGCTCCCGGAGGCGATCGAGCAGTTGCGGGGGGTCCCCCAAAAGTTCATTATTTTTGTAGACGACCTGTCCTTCGAGGAGGACGACGACGCTTTTAAGGCCCTGAAAGTCGTCCTGGAGGGGAATTTGACCGCCCGACCCCAAAATGTAGCGGTGTACGCCACCTCCAACCGCCGCCACCTGGTACGGGAATTTTTCGAGGAGCGCCCCCGGCCCCAAGATGCCGACGAGGTACACCACTGGGACACCGTGCAGGAAAAATTGTCCTTCGCCGATCGCTTCGGCCTCACCCTCACCTTTGAACCGCCGGATCAGGACGCCTATCTGGTGATCGTCCGTCACCTGGCGAACCTCGCCGGACTCGACATCGACCCCAAAGACCTGGACTATCGCGCCCGCCAGTGGGCCACCCGCCACAACGGGCGATCGGGCCGGACGGCGCGGCAGTTCGTGGATTTCCTGACGGCGGAATTGGCCGTTTCCGAGAAATAGCGGCAATTTCTGGCCCCCCAGCCCCCCAATTCTGGGGGGAACCGGCCTCTTGCTCCCCCCTTATTAAGGCCCGGCCGTTTCATTTTCCCCCAAAAAATGGCAGAGGGAGCGACCGGGAGAAGAGGGAGATTTTTCGGAATCAAAAGGTATTTTTAACCGGAAAAATACCTCACTCCTCGCCCCCATCACCGGTTTTCCTCCTCACCCTCGACAATTTTGAACCGAGAATGAAACGGCCGGACCCTTATTAAGGGGGGCGGGGGGGGGATCGAAGGGGGATTTAGGGGATTCGGTGAGGCATTGGAAAAAATTGACATCCGGTGTCATCATTGTCGTGATCGAAAATACTCCAACACAAGGAGCCATTAAGTTATGTCCGAATCCACCGATCGCAGCGGTATGATGCAACTGTCTGCCCCCGAAGCCTTCGCCGCGATCGCCCTCATCGCAGTGGCGGCAGACGGTTACATTACCGGGAGCGAGTCTCAGGCCATTACCGCCACCCTGTCGCGAATGCAGCTTTTCGGGGAATACTCCGGGGAGCAAAAGCGAGAACTGCTCGATCGCCTGCTGACGGAAGTCAAAACCAACGGCTATGAAAACCTGTTACAAGCCGCGATCCAAGGCATTCCCAAAGATTTGCGAGAAACGGCTTTTGCGATCGCCACCGACATCACCCTCGCCGACGGCGAAATCGCCGAAGAGGAAGAAAACCTTCTCAACGACCTTTACAGTTCCCTCGACATCTCGGAGGATATCGCCACCCAAATTATCGATGTTATGGTCATCAAAAATCGGGGCTGATCCGAAACCATACCCCAGCCGAAAATTCAGGGGTTTTTTAGGATTGTATTGAGTTGGGGCCGGGAATTGGGAGTCTGGGCGATCGACCGTTTGATCAATTTTGAACCGGATCGGACTGCCGCCCACTCCGATTTCCGATTCCCCGCCCGATTGCCAATCCGTTCAAAATTTCGGGATATAATCTTTGGAGATATCATCACTTTAATTTAGCCACCCATCAACCCAACTGTGTTATACTCTAGAACTGTTCATTTTCAAGAAACGGATGCCGCCGGAGTCGTCTATTTTGCCAACGTGATGGCGATGTGTCACGAAGCCTATGAAGCCTCTTTGATGCGGGCTGAAATCGACCTGAGAACGTTTTTTACAAACCCCAACTTTGCCATTCCCATCGTCCGCGCAGAGATCGATTATCGCCAGCCAATTTTTTGTGGCGATCGCCTGAATATTTATCTATTGCCCCGCCAAATTAGCCAAGATACCTTTGAAATCGATTACAAAATTGGCTTTGCCGACTCGCCCGGATCGGGGGTCGCCCTCGGACTGACAAAACACGTTTCGATCCATCCATCCAGCCGCCAGCGACAACCTTTTCCCGAGGAAATTAATCGCTGGCTGGCGGAAGAACGGGTCGAGGATTTACTCAGAAATCTCGATGCCGTCGCCATCTGGAATAATGGGAAAGCCTATTTCTTCCGAGGCAATGAATATTTGAGTTATGATGTCAACATCGCTCGCATCGATCGCGGCTATCCCCAAAAAATTAACCTGGGAAAATGGAAAACTTTTCCCCCTCACTTTCGGGAAAGAGTTACGGCGGCGGTTGTCCTCAGTAGTGGGAAAGCCTTCTTTTTTAAAGGAAACGAATATATTCGCTACGATCTGGAAAGCGATCGCGTCGATCCGGGCTATCCGCAAACCCTCGACAGCGGCAACTGGCTGGGGTGGCCCCCACACTTTTACGAGGGCATCGACACGGCGTTTCGATGGGATAATAAAATTTATATTTTTAAAGGTGATGAATACATCCGCCATGACTTGGCGAAGGGGTTGACAGATCTCGGTTATCCTCAAAAAATTAACGGCGAAACCTGGCCCGGTTTGCCCCCCCAATTTGCCTCGGGAATTGAGGTCGCCTTTCCCTGGAGGGATGGCCGAGTTTACTTTTTCAAAGGGGACGAATATATTTGCTATAATATGAATCGAAATTGTACGGAATCGGAACAGCCACAAACGGTGAGTTCCTGGTCAGGTTGGTAGGGCGATTAATTGATATGGATTTCTCTTCAAATTTAGACCGGCGGCGCAGCTACGCCATCATCGGGACTGGTGCGATCGGCGGTTTCTATGGCGCGAAATTGCAGCGATCTGGGTGCGACCTGCATTTTCTGATGCGGGGGGATTACGATCGCGTCTGTCGGCACGGCTTGGAAATCGAATCCCCCTGGGGAAACTTTCACCTTCCCGAAGTCAAGGCCTATAATACCCCCGAAAAAATGCCCCCCTGCGACGTGGCGATCGTCGCCCTAAAAACCACCCACAATCATTTACTCCCCCAAATTTTACCGCAGGTTTTGAAACCCCAGGGTGCGGTGTTGGTGCTGCAAAATGGATTGGGTATCGAACCCCAAATCGCCGAAATTGTTGGCAGCGATCGCGTTCTGGGCGGAATTTGCGTGATTTGTTCCAACAAAATTAAACCGGGCTATATCCGCCATCTCGACTACGGGACAGTCAAACTCGCCGAATATATCGACGGCTACAAACCCGGCGGCATAACGGACAGGTTGCGACCAGTTGGCGACGATTTTCAACAAGCCGGAATTCCAGTCGAATTGCGGGACGATTTGCTTTCGATCCGGTGGGAAAAGTTGGTTTGGAATATCCCTTACAATGGATTGTCCGTCGTTTTAAATGCGCGGACGGACGAGATGATGGGCGATCGCCATATCCGGATTTTAGTCGAAGAAATCATGGGGGAAGTCCTCCGGGGGGCAAAAGCGTGCGATCGCACCCTCCCCCCAGAAGTCATCGAACGGATGCTGTCCCACACGGAAAAAATGACCCCCTACCGCACCAGTATGAAAATCGATTTCGATGAAAAACGCCCCCTAGAAGTCGAGGCCATTTTGGGCAACCCGCTGGAGATGGCAAAACTCGGCGGGGTCGAACTGACGCGCATCAAAATGTTATACCAACAGTTAAAATTTTTGGATACCAGAAACGCTCAAAATTGACCGCTTTATCGAATGTCAATAATGATTTCTTCCAACAATTCTTCCAACAATTTTTCCATCATATCCATACTTTTTCTTCGCAAAACTTCCGGCCCTTTTAAAAAGTCTTTTATCGTCATTTTCTGCTGATGAAAGTCTCGCACAAAGTCCCGCACTTCTTCGGCGACTTTTACCGAAGCATCGACCTGTTTCAACAGAGTGGACACCAGGTCGAATCCGTGTTTTTTCGCTTTTCTGTAGTCGGACACCATCGCCCCTTCCGGGGTTCGTTTCACCTGTCGCAGTTCCCGTTTTAAATTCTCGTATTGGGTAGCCAGTAATTCATTTTGCTGTTCGAGAATCTGGCACTGTCGCGTCAAACCCTCCCCACTGCCCTCGATGGTTTCTCCCGCCTGGTGCTGTTTCTCAATTTCTAACAGTCGCGCCAGATCGCCTTCTTTGTAGGCGCGATTGATTTCTTTCATAATTTCGGTATGGTTCATCCGGGTATCGTCATCCCTCACCAAATCGGGGTGAAAAATTTCGGCGAGTCGGAGAAAGGTTTGGCGGATTTTGCGGGAGTCTTCGGCGTTATTTTCACTGTCCTGACGCGACGATTCTTCCCCTTCCCAAAATTCGTCAAATGGGGGCCGATTTGAACCAAATTCGCGATCGCGTTCTTCTCCGTCCGGCGTCGAAAATAAGTCGTCGAGGGACATCTCATCCTCTTCGTCGTCGAGTCGGTAACTGATCAACCCGGCTTCCTGGAGATTCCGATAAATAGACCGGATATCTTTGCGGGTTTGTTTCCCCAATTTTCGCGTCGTTAAAATTTCTTTAAAATAACCGTGAATTTCGCGGTCGATTTCCGCCATTTTCTGCACGGCGGGGGCGCTGCGACCGAAAATTTCCGTCGCCACCGATCGCATCTGTTCGACAAAATTATTGAGTTCCGTCCGCTTGCGCTTAATTTGTTTGAGTAACCATTGATGCCGATCTTCTAAAACCGCTTTGCGATCGTGTAATGCAGAGTGTGCCAGAGGGGCAGAGGGCTGCGGGGACGATACCATAAATCTTAGATCCCAGAAACATTACGGTTCGATTTTAAAGGATATCCGGGCGATCGCAACCCTCAGTTCAATCGGGTGTGGGGTAGGATTTCGAGAAATCGGAAATCAAAAATAATGGTCAATTATCAATGATCAATTAACTTTTTAATCCGGCAAAAAATCGGTCAAAATTTCGTCGGGTTCGTCGTCAATTTCTTCATCGTCATCATCGACCGCCGGGGCAGTTGATGATCCCGGCGTCACCCTTCCCCAACCGACGCGACGTTCTAGCATGGCGACTCGGGATTCCAGCAATTTAAAAGCCGGTACCGTTTTTTCCAATACAAATAATTGTCGTCGCAGCTCGGAAACTTCCCGTTTGAGGAGTTCCAATTCGACCGGGGAAGGGGAGGAGGTGGGAATGTCGGTCGCCAAATATTGTCCGACGGCCTCCCGCAGCAGTTCGGAAATTGGACATCCGGTTTGTCGGGAACGTTCCTGCAGCCGATGCGCCCATTCCTGGGGAATGGCGATGTTAACGGTTCTTTCGTCTGGGAAGTCGGACATAAAAATCGGCGATCGCAACGTCAACTAATTATAGTCGCGGTTGATGCCCGAATCCCCGAGAAGCGCTATGATAAGAACCGAGGTTAAGAATTGTAAAGACCATTGACTGCCAGTTTAAGCTCCACCAATCCCATCAAACAGCCGTTGGGCTGGCATCGTCTTCGGTGTCGTTGGCAAGGCGACGAGGACGTCGTGCGACAGGGACTCCCCCACGGCCAACTGTCCCCGACCTGGCAAATCCTGCTACTCGGCGACGGTTCGCCCACCCGCCACCTACAGTTGTTGACTCGGGAACCGACGGAAGTTGACGTGATCGATATGTCCCCCGTCGGGATGAATACGGACGGCGCCCCGGCTTTGATTCAGGCGGTTCCGGGGCCTCGGCTGCGGCGTCAGGTATGGTTGCGGACGGCCGGCGGACAGCGTTTGGCTTACGCGACGTCCTGGTGGGAAAACAGCCACGTTGACGAGTACCTGCAAAATCGATCGCTTCCCATTTGGGCGAGTTTAGCCCGCCTCAGAACTGAGTTATATCGGGACGTCCAGGGCCTTTACTACGGCGATTCCAAAGCTTTGGAATTGGCGTTCGGACAGCCTGGACCCTTTTGGGGACGACACTATCTTTTTTGGCATCACGGCTCACCCCTGACGCTGATTTACGAGGTATTTTCTCCCTACCTGACCCGATATTTGGGGCCGACCCAAATGCCGGATAATTAGCCCCAATTGTGCGAGTTTTACACTCCAATTATTCCAGGCGATCGCTGTAGATAGATTGCAATAAATTCTCCAATTTTTCTTCGGAACAGCATTCGATCAAGGCTTCAAATCCATCCACCAGGCGGGCAGCGGTTTCCCCCAATGTGGGACTCATGCCCCACACGTCCTGAACCCAATCCCCGGGACGATCCTCGATAAAAATGAGGCGTTCGAGGAGTTGTTTGGCTTCGGTTTTGGAGAGCGTCATGATAAAATATTATACAAATTACCGTCTTAAATTTTAACAAATTTTTGAGAAATCTTTGACCCAACTGATCGGCGACGAAACCCACCCGAAACTTCCCCCCAGAATTGGGGGGCTAGGGGGGCGAAACCAACAACGGAGTTCCCCCCAGAATTAGGGGGCTAGGGGGGCGAAAGTGAGTCTTAACATTCGTTTGCGAGAGAGCAAAATTGAGGATTTAGAATTTGTCATCGGGGCTGAAAATCACCCCGATAATTGTCCTTTTGTTTCCCAGTGGAGTCGGGAGGAACACGAAGCCGCTTTTTCCGACGGCGATCGGAAACATTTTATTGTGGAGAATATTGAAACCAGCCAACCCGTCGGTTATTTAATTTTAGAAGATGTGAAAAGCCCCCATAAAAGCATTTGTTTGAAACGAATTGTCATGACAGAAAAGGGGAAGGGGTACGGGCGAGAAACGCTGCGGCTGGCGAAACATTTAGTCTTTGAAACGCTGAAAGCTCACCGCCTCTGGTTAGATGTGAAAGATTACAATACCCGAGCAAAGTGGCTGTATGAGTCAGAAGGCTTTGTCGTCGAGGGGTTGTTGAGGGATTGTTATCGATCGCGAGGACAGTTTGAGTCCTATTATATTTTATCGATGTTGGAGGATGAATATTTAGCCGATTGGAAAGATTAGAATAGAGGCAATAGGCAATAGGCAAGAGGCGGGGTAAGGGGGAATGGGGAAAACTCCACTCCCGACTCCCTAATACCGACTCCCGACTCCCTTACTCTTCTTCCCAGCCGACGGCGGTGTTGAACCGTTCCATTTCCGGGGAGCGATCGCCGTAAACCCCCTCAATTTGCTGCTGACAGCAGTCGATCGCAAAATCGTTCAATTCCTCCGGTTCGATGCCGTAAAGATCCTGGAACACATCCGCCCGGACGCGACAGAACCGGGGCCGATCGCTGTAAATTTGACATTCCCGAGTTTCGCGGTCGAAATGGATGCACCATCCGTCCGATCCCACCAAACTCAAATAAGTTTCGAGTTCCTCCGCACAAAGATAATCTTCCAATTCGGGGCGCTCTGTCGGGTCGAGATGACAGCAGGCGCCACACTGTTTCACACAAAGCCAGGTTGCCACGTCAATAAGAGGTTGAATTTATTTAGATTTGCGAGATTGTCGCTTCGATTTAGGCGGTTTCGGACGTTGCAATGCCGGCGGCATCTCCTCCTCAGCTTCCGCCTCCTCAGAATCCGGGGCGGCATCCGATGTCGCCGTCGTTTCCCCTTCCGGTTCCGAAACCTTCTCTTCGGGGGGGTCCGGTTCAGCTTCCAGGGAGCGATCGATGGCGGTGTTCGGCGGTTCCTCGGAGGATGGGGAGTCTTCCGGTTCGGCGGGAGACTTGGTTTCGAGCACCTCTTCGATCGCCGCCTGGGAAGCCTCATCAGCCACAATCATTTCAAACGGGGATCTTTCCGAAGTTTCTGCCGGCTCCGCTTCCGTTTCCGGCATCGCCGAGACGACGGATTCGACATTTTCCCCCTGCCGTTCCTCCGGTTCAGTTTCTTCTGGGGAAACGTCAGTGGCGGGTGGGGGTGGGGGCATTTCTGCCGCATCGGCGATCGCCCCCAGGATATCCGCCGGAGGTTCCGCCTCTTCGGACACCTCAGCATTCGAGATGTTGCGAGCCGTCCCCTCCGAGGCTGCGATCGCCCCCAGGGTGTCCGCCGGGGAAACCGCCGGCAATTCTTCAGTTTCCGGTGCAGGTGGGGGTTCTGTCGCCTCCGAACCCACCGCTTCCGTCGCGGTTGCTTCCGTCTCCCACTCGTCATCGCCTTCATCCCAATCCGAAGGGGACGGCGTCTCCCCGGCAGAAACGGGCGGTTCCGGTGGGGCGGCAGGAGTCGGGGGCGTTTCAGGTTCTGTCGGCGTTTTCTGTCCGAACAAGCCTTTCAAGTTGGACAAAATTTGGCCGAATCCCCCCAGTTTTTTGTCGGGTTCGGCGGTGTCTTCCTGGGGCGGAGTCCCCTCCTCCACCGTAGCGGTGTCTTCCTGGGGCGGGGCTTCCTCCACCACTGCGGCGGTGTCTTCCTCGGCTACTGTCAGAGTCTCGGGGGTTTCGGGAACTTCTGCGGCGGACGATTCATCCGGCGCAGTGACGGCTTCGGGGGCGGGGGTTTCCGGCGAGGTGGCGGCGGAGTCCACCGTCCCTTCAGTTTGGGCCACCTCTCCCTCAGCGGGGGCGATCGCGGGGTTGAGAACCTCAACTTCCGGTTCTTCGGCGGGGGGTTCCGATTCGGCGGCGGGAGAAATGGTCGGTTCTTCGGATACCGTCGCGGGGGGTTCCGGTTCCGCCACGGGGGCGGGGGTTTCCTGGACTTCCTTGGGGATGGATTCCGCGATCGCCGGAGGTTCGGCAACGGTTTCGGGTTCCTCCGTCGCCACGGGTTCAGGGGCGGCGGGAGCCGGCGTTTCCACCGGTTGGGGGGGTTCGACTTTCGGCGACGGTTTCACGCCCCCACCCAAAAAGCTGAAGACGCGCCGCTTCACTCCGGCGGGGATGGGAGTTTGAAGCTGAAGGGGGGTGACTTCCCGGCGGAGGCTGAGGGTTTGCCACCCCAACCAACCGAGGAGGGCGACGCTCGACATCTGCCCCAGCAGGATCGCCCCGGTGAAGCGTCCGGCACATACCCAGAGGATCAGGGCGTAAAACAGTCCGACACCGCTCCAGATAAAGTCACTCTTGCGATGCACCTCCGGAAAGAAGAAAGCGGCCATGTACAGGGCGAAGCTCCCCAAACCGACGGCGATCGCCAGGATGTATGCCAACATCTTTAACTCCCACGCGCTCAACAAATCTCTACTCCGCACATTGTACCTCTGTGCAGGACTCAACTGATGCCCGAATCTGTCGGAGGGAGTAGAACCGGCAACTCTCGGGCGGAAGTCCCGAATCGTGACCGGACGGCTCGGGACTGGCAATCGGCGATCGCCCGATGCCTGGGAATGAACCGCGATCGGACTTCAAAAAAATCAGTATTTTTACCGAGCTAAAAACCGCAGACGTGTTAAAATCTGTAAATAAGAATACAGACACTTCAACCTTTTCTTTTCAACAAACATTCGTCGAAAAATCAGACTTTTTAGTGACTTAAATCACCGCAATAAGGTGCGACAGATCACGACTTTTGAGGCTTGATATCATAGTGGCTTGGGCGACAATTGTCTAGGATTGATTCACAAGACAGTTAGGGTGTAGTGAATTGTTTGTGCTGGGGAGAGGTAAGAATGATGTGGGAAAAACTGATACTTGCAGCGCTCGTGACATTATCGCTACAACTCCACTTCGGATGGAAATGGACCGCTCAAACTCAATTCCGGCTATCCACTCCGAATCCTCAAACTGAACGGGTGAACGTCGTGGCGTCTCAAACCTCACCGTTAAATTGAGATCCGCCCATTTTGATGGCGATCGCGACCGCGATCGGGAGTCAGAGCGATTGATTTTGCCGTTGTCCTTTTTTTTAATGGGGATGAGGGCGATTTCTCGCTGAATTCAATTTTTAGATCGAGCCGATCGAATTCGCATCCTTCCAACAAGCTGAAACCCTCTTCTGTTGCCCCGGCTGACATCGACCCCAGATAAGAAAAGTCTCATCTAATTTTCACGGTGATTTTACCTGGCTTGGCTAGGGTGATAACAGGGAACACCATATGGCGGTCCCAGCCGAATCGGAGTTGAATCACCATTATGATATCTGCTGCCCTAAAAATTGGTCGGAGGAGTCAGTGTCAAGTCCAGTCCTTCCCCACCCAGAACGCCTACCAGTGGCGCGATCGCAAATGGGCGGATGGAATAGCCGGGGCGTTGGCGGAGCGTCGCTTTTGCCTGTACGCTCAGGATGTCGTCTCCCTGACGACCCTCGACCCGAAACGATATTGCGAAGTTCTGGTGCGACTGACGGACGATGAAGGGCAGGTGATTCCGGCCTCCGCTTTTCTCCCCGTCGCCGAACGTCAAGGATTGCTGGGGGAAATCGATCGCTGGGTGATGCAGGCGGTGTTCGATCTGCTGTCGGAGTCGAGTCAAAAAATTCGGGATACCTATCGCTTCGCCATCAGCCTCTCGGGTGGGACGATCCACAATCGCAAATATTGGCAATGGGTGGAGAAGGAATTGGAAAAACGGGATCTGACGCCAGACTTATTCTGTTTTGAAATTCCCGAATCCGCCATACTTGATAACCTCAACGCCGCCGCCGACGCGATCGCCGAACTGCAAATTCAGGGCTATTCCGTGACGGTCGATCGGGTGGGGAGTCAGTGTCGCGCCCTAGATTATCTCACCTATCTCTGTATCGATTATCTCAAAATTTCCGATTCTTTCGTCAAAAATATGGCTGACGATCCCGCCGATCTGGCGATCGTGGACATGATTCACTGCGTGGGACAGTTACTCGGCCTTCAAACCATCGCCAAAGGGGTCGAAAGTGCGGCGACTTTCCGAGCGATAAAGGCCCTCGACGTTGATTATGCCCAGGGATGCTATCTGACCCGACCCCACCTCCTCCAAACCCAATTTTTGGGATGATTTGAGGCGATCGCAGCCGCGATGGAATGAATCAAACTGATAGCGTTAAACTAGAATTAATATTTGGGGCGATCGCACGGTCTGGCGGGCCGCGATCGATCCGACTTCCCGGTTCGCCGGATGGTTTCCCGATTGTTATCAAATAGCCCTTTTCGGCTGTTGGCCTCTCACCCTCAGAGAAAAGTGGAAGCCGTTCCGCCACCTCGTCGGGGGTCCCGTCTGCGAGGGCGATCGTGAAAATTCCTAGTCCAAAACTTCCGGCTCTTGAAACTCCTGTAATGATCGAGCCTGTTGTGTTTAAACTCAAACAATTTATCGATTATGTTTAAATGGTCTTTTCCCAAACTGCGACGGCGCTACCGCCGTCTGCTGTATTCTGTTGTGTCCCTGAGTATCGTCTGCGGGATTTGGCTGGGTTCCCTGCCGGCGACCCGAGCGATTTCCATCGAAGAGTTAATTTTTCGGGGCATCCAAGTGATTCAATTGTCCACCATTTCCGACCGCCAAGAGGTGGCGATCGGCAAACAAATTAACGACCAAATGGTGGGGAAAGAATTTCGCCTCCATCCCAACCCCGGTTTGACGCAGTATGTCAACCAAATCGGCCAGCGACTCGTCCAAGCCAGCGATCGCCCCGACATTCCCTATACCTTCCAGGTGGTGGACGATTCTCGCATCAACGCCTTCGCGACGATGGGGGGTTTCGTCTACGTCCACACCGGTTTGCTGGCCGCGGCGGATAACGAAGCCCAACTTGCCAGCGTCATCGCCCACGAGATCGGACACATCGTCGGACGTCACGCCATCGAACAAATGCGGGAAATGGCGATCGCCCAGGGTGTGGCCTCCGCCGCCGGCCTCGACAGCAACATGGCCGTCGCGATCGGTGTGGAACTTGCCCTCCGACGGCCCAACAGCCGCAGCGCCGAATACGAAGCGGATCGCCTCGGGATCGTCAATTTGGGGCGGGCCGGATACGCCCAGCGGGCCGCGGTCGATTTCATGGCCAAACTCCTCAGCAGCAGTTCCCCGCCCACCTTTTTGAGTACCCACCCCGCCACCCGCGATCGCATCGAAACCATGATGCAACATATCGACCCGCGATCGGCCGACAGCGGCGCCGGGATGAACGATAACGCCTACCAACAGATCGTCAGCCAACTGTTGTCTTAATTGGGCTCATCAGATTCTCAGAACATCCAAACAACAGAAACCCCGAGTTTGAACTCGGGGTTTCTAACATTTCTGAATCTTCTAGGAAGCGGGCCGTTCCATCAAACCCAATTCGTAGGTGATTTCATGGACGCCGGGAATACTTTTGACCTGTTCGATCAAATCGCGGGCTTCCTCTTTATTCTCGACCGTTCCCGAGAGAATCACGGAACCGCTGGCGACATCAGCGACCAATTCACCGTTCACTTTCGACTGGATGGCATCGCGAATTTCACCATCGTTCAGGGGCGGATGTCCGGGGGTGGGGCTGGCATATTCCAAGCCGCTATACTGGCTTTTATCGCCGGTAATGGAGAGATCTTCACTGACTGATTGATTGCCGACAGAATCTGACAAATGGCCAGAAGCACCCATCGCTCCCATGTAGGGACTGGCTAAGGCTGCCATGCTGCCGGTGTAGGTGAATAGCAGCACGCCCAGCATCATTACTGTAGAACGAAATAAATGGGAGCGGCGGGTCATGGCTAGGGTTGCGAATGCGAGTGCAAATACGCCAATCATTAAAGGAATTAATTCCGATAAAGTCATCATTATTCAATATCCTCATGTTGCTAAGAGCATCAGAAGCGATTCCCGGTGTCCGCTATCTCAGGCTGTTCTGTTAGAGAGTTGAGTCTCTCCTCGATAGCGACTAAGAGAAGGAAGCGATAAAAACTTCTCACCACTTGGCGGATTGACGCCGTCCGGACATCTGGCGATCGCTCTCCTTCGATGTCCGACCATGTGCCATAACAGCAAAACTCACATCCGACGCCCAACCGATGGGCTGCTTCTATTAATCTCCAGTATAGGAGTGAATTCAGATTCTTCTATCCCCCCCAAGATAGAATAAAAAGGTGAAAAAGATGGCTCAAGACGAAACCGCCGCGCTGCCCAAGAGTCGATAAATGGCGTTCCCATCTTGTTCGTAGGACGTGAGCCAAGTTCCTTTCACGCCCTCGCGATCGCTATGTTTGTGAGAACCCCATTCCAGGGTCTTTCGGACATCTTCGAGCTGGGGAGAACCGTCCGACGGCGACTCCGAGGCGAGTAATTGAGTTAGGGCATCCGCCGAGAGTCCCCGGGGGTGTTCTTTGAGGAGGGCAGCGATCCGCGCCTGCAGATCTTTGCGCTCCGTTTCTGTCGGCGAGTGTCCCTCAATTTCCCGCATTTTGGCATCGATTTTCGCGTCAACTTCCGCCACCACCTCAGCGCGAATTTCTGCCAGGTGGCGATCGATATCTGATAACAATTGTTTTCGCAATTCTTCCCGCACTGCTTCCTGATTCATAAGCAGAATAGATCCTCCCGCTTGCTAGTTTATGGTGATATGGCGGTAGGCGCGGGGAGTCGGAAGTCGGGGGAGAGTGTCTCCTCCCCCCCGCCGCGCCCTCAACCGGTTCCGAGCCTAACTCGTCGCCGCGATCGTCGTCGGCGTCGGGGCGGACACCGTTTCGCCCGACCGATTGCGGTACAATTCGGCGAACAGTTGTTCGTGTTTCCTGAGATTATCTTCGACTTGTTCCAAAATCTGCACGCTGGCCGGGTCGGTAATTTTGGCGCTCAAATGTCCGGCGTCGTACAAACCCGTCTGCAAGTCGCCCAAGGCGCGGCGAAGAATTTCCATGTCGCCGGTGGTGGACTGCAGCCAACTTTGCAGGGTGGCGAAGGCTTCGCTACCTAAAGCCTGCCAACTCACCTGTTCCTCGAAGGCTTTCAGGCGAGATTCCAACAGATCGATGTGGAGGCGCTTCGTCGTCATCACTTCCCGCAATAGTAGGCTCAATTGGGGGTCCTGGAGGTGCTGTTCGTACTCCTCGAAAGCCGCCACGGTGTAGCGTTCGCCCACCAGAGCCGTGTTGAGAGTATTGACGATATCCAGGCGGCTCGAACCGCCCCAGGCTTCGCCCAACTTCCACCAGGCGAAGGTGCGATCGCTCGCTTCCGGCCAGTTCATGCCCTGAATCGACAAACCCAGAAAACTCAGGAGCGTCGCCGTGAACATGGGCAGGTCCCCCGGCTGTCTGGCAGCGATCAAGTTGCCGTCGATGACCACCGGCTCGTTGATGTAGGTGGCGCCGGCGTTTTGGATATCTTTGCGGATGGCTTTAAATCCGGTCGTCTGCTTGCCCCGCAGGGCATCGGCTTCGATCAAGACTTGGGGTCCGTGGCACACCGCCGCCACCAGTTTTCCCTGGGCCATCCCGTCTATCACCAACCGGACGGCGTTGGGGTTGCGCCGGATTTGATCCGGCGCGTCGCCACCGGGAATCAGGATGGCATCGAAATCCTCGGATCGCACTTCGGCGGCGGTGCCGTCGGGGGTGACGGTGACTTTGCCGCGCTTGCCTTTGTATTCGTCGTTCATGCGGGAACCGATATTCACAATTTCGGCACCAGCTTTTTGTAGGGCGGTGCAAGGGACTTGATATTCCGAATCTTCAAAACCGTTTTCGACCAGGCAGGCAATTCGCTTTTTGGGGTTGGAGCCGTCGTTGAATGAAGTCATTAATCGTCCTCCTTAAGTTGATAGATTTTATGGGTTGCGGGGTGTCATCAATTCTGCTGTCTCGGGCTGTCCGGCGACATGACTTGAATGGGGATGAGATGCCCTGCCGTTCGGAACAGGCCGATCGCGTCGGGCGGACTACCCGCGCCCTTTTCGGCGACCGGTTCAGAGGTTTCCAATCATCAGCGATCGCGAGATTCAACTACACTTTAGAAAATTGTGCGATCGATCGTCATCTGCCTGTAGCAATAAAAAAGAGCCGAAAGACGTTGCTCTCGACTGCCATCAAATGCCGGCCGATGGGAATTGAAGCCGATCCGCCCGGGAATTCCAACCCCTCTCTCCCAGCAGCGGGATATTATAGCGCTGCGCGCGGTCTTCGAGAATCGAGAGTCGGGAGCCCTTGAAAACTCAAAGCCCCTCTGAATTTATGATGGCAGTGCGCGATCGCGTGTTGACAAGGGCAGGAAATAGGGAGTCGGAGGATTGAAAGTTTTCACGATTAGGGTGTGTAACTACGCGGTTCGCGCACTGCTTTAATTGGGATGATCCGAAATATTTTTAGCCGTTTTTTGCAGGTCGAAGAGGGGGGTGATAACGCCCCGGACAGTGACAGATTCGAGGCGGACATTTTCGGCGCGATCGCCGATCGCCGGATATCCTTCCCCGACCAAATTGATATTCTTGACGGCGACATCCCGGATGTCCGAAAGCAGGATGCCGTTGAATGGGGACGGGGAATGGTTCCGAATCGTAAATCCCCGCAATCCGATGTTGCGGAGGGATTGAGCGGGGGAATGCACCACCAGCACGGCATCGGACGGGGCGGTTTCAAAATGGGCTTGGAGGATCGTCCGCCCGGCCCCCTCGCCGCGAATTTGGATATCGGAGCGTCCGATTTTCACCGGTTCAAATAAATCCAATTCGCCGATGGGGAGTTCAATTTGAACGGGGCGATCGGTGGGGAGGCCGTCGATGAGGGCTTGCAGGGCGCGGGAATCATCTTTGCGATCGTTGGGCGTGATATCGTGGGCGATCGCCTCCACAATTTCGACAGTTATTTCGGGCTTGGCATTCTGATAATTCACCATCACGCTCCTGATATCCTGGGCGGGGGTGAGAATTCCCAACCACCACCACAGGAGGGCGATCGAAAATGCCAGCCCCTGAGACACCAACAAAAACCGAGAAACTATCACTTGCAGGCAACTCACGAATCCGGAAGAATTGGCGTTGATGCTCTGGTTGCCCCGGTTGTTCCAACTCTGTTTGGCCATATTCATCTGGTTCCAAACTTTGATGACGGACGAACTCCACTGAGTCGCCACCAAAACCGGAAAGTGGATCGGTTTCAAGTGAGAAGGGCGGCCGATAAAGATAATAATCAGCATCAGGGGGCGGCTGAAACCAACCCAGCACAAAATCATCCCGGCGAGCAGGAATTTGCCCCAAAATAACGCGATCAGGAGCAGGGCGGGAGTGATCAGGGATGTCCACATACTGATCCGTTGGTCAAGGAGACACCACCAGGGGAACCATCCCACCACCTTCGGACCCAAACCGATCGCCCGCCCGCTGCTGCGGAGCATATTGCCGAACCAGCGCCTCATGTTGTTGTAGGCCCGTTTCATCACCGAACCAGAGTGAGTTTCGAGGGAGTTCACGATCACGTCCGGGACATAAATCATCTCGTAGCGGTTCTGCAACAGGAAATACCAGGTACTCTTATCGTCCCCGGACAGGAACTTGAAGCGCCCCCACAGCCAATCGTCGAGGGAATCACTTTCCAGGCGGCTGATAAAGTCGGGGTGAAAGGCGGCTTCGCAGCGAAACAGGGAAAACCGACCCGTCAGACACAGCACTTTCCGAGATAACGACATCGAACACATCTGGTAGTGTCGCTGGGAAAAGCGCAGGTGGAACCACTCCGAAAAAATGTAGGAACCGTGGACGATGGGCATCTCGTCGGTGGTGAGGGCGCCGACTTTGGGAAACATCCGGAAAAAGGGCAGGCATCCCAGCAGCGTCCCCGGACACAGTTCCGTATCCCCGTCCATCAGGGCGACGATGGTATCTTCCGGCAAATCCAGGGTTTTGAGGTGGCGCAACCCGTCGGCCATCGCCTTGCGCTTGCCGTCCTTTTGGGTCATCTGGATCAGGTTGATGTATTCAAAATCGGGATCGTAGGATTTGAGGACATCGACGATCGCGGCATTTTCCTGGTCGCTGCTGCTGTTGACCAAAACGGTGACTTTCTGGTTGATACTTCTGGCCTCGTAGGCGATGGCGCGAAACACCCGCTCGGTGATCCAGAGTTTTTCTTTGTAGGTGGGGACCATGAAGCACATATGGGGCAGGTCTTCGGTCGGAATCGCCGTGGCTTTCTCCCGCCAGCGGGGAAAGACGGCGTGCACGAATAGGCGGGAGCGGATCACCTGAAACAGGAACCAAGACCAGCGCCAGAGTCCCACCGCCCCCATGCCCACCACGCCAGAAAAGCCGATGGCGGTCAAATTGAGGGGATCGCTGAGTAAAAGCAGTCCGAGGAAACCGCAGGCGGAAATGATGACCATTCCGATCCAACCGGACTGTTGGCTGGCCGGATAGGCTGGCTGTTTTTGATTGAAAATTGCAGATTCAGTCATGGTGAGATCGCCGGTGGGTGAGTGTCGTTCAAAAATTTTCTGAGGTCGGGTTTTTGGGGGAACTCGAAACCCGTTCCGATTCGGATTGGGGAGTGCCGACGAGGCGATCGCGAATCCAGCCGTACATCCCGGCAAACCGGGATTTCCAGGCGATGAGGTCGGGAGCGGTGGTTTTGCCGAAGCTGAGGCGGGCGACCTGTCCGAGTCCGCAGAGTTTTTGGGCTTCGACACTGTCGGGAGAGGGGGGGATGCGGACGGTGACTCGCTTCAGGAGGGGTTCCCGCGTCAACTTTTCGGGAATGGTGGGAGAGAGGGCCTGCACCTGCATCCGGCGCCCTTGTTTCTCGATCGCCACCCCCCCCACTTGGGTTTCGCTGACGGTACTGAGGGGTTGGATCAGGTCGATTTCCCCCTTGAAAATGCGGTCGCGATCGCCGAGTCGGACGTGGACGGGTTTTTTCAAATCCAAATGTCCGGCATCTTCAGCCCGCATCACGGCTTCGACCCAAAGTTCGTTGCAGTCGAGGAGGCTGAGGACGGCTTCTGACTGGTTGACGATTTCGCCTTTTTCCCGCTCGGTTTTGTAGACCACGCTGGCGAAGGGTGCCTTGAGTTCCATCTCCACGGGAGTTACGGGCTGCTGCAAGCTGGCGTTCTGATATTGCTGGAGCTGCCGTTGTTGCTCTTGCTGGCGGACTTGCTCCTGCTGCTGCCGGACGGCGGCGTACTGCTCGCGGAGTTGCTGGACTTTCGCCCCTTCGGCCTCGATTTGGACGAGGCGGCGGTCGCGGAGGGTTTCGGCGAGGGCGAGTTCCTGTTGGGCGGCGTTCACTTCGCTTTGCAAGCGGGCGATTTCCCCGGACTGCTGGGCGATTTGCTGCTCGAGTTGGCTTATTTCCCGGGCGAGGGTGTGGGAGTATTCTTTGTTGGTCCCGACGCCGTTTTGGGCTGCGGTGTGGGCGATTTGAGCCGCCCGCAGGCTCTGCTCCATTTCCCGGACTTCGGTTCGGGCGGTTTCCCAGGTGGCTTTCAACTGATCCACCCGCTGCTGGGAGACGGCGCCCTCGGCCATCAGGCTTTGGAAGCGGTCGTATTCGCTGCGGGCCAGTCCCGCTTCGGCGACCGCCCGCTCTAATGCCGCCTGACGCTGGGCAATTTCGGCGTCCCGGACGTCCACTTCCACCACCTGGATGCGATCGTGCCGGCTGCGGATCTCTCGCAGGCGATTTTGCAAGGCGGTTTCGGCGGTTTCGGCGGCTCGGAGTTGTTGGATTTTGGACTCGAGCTGTCCCCGGTGCCGGACGATTTTCTGTTCGGCTTCGTCGGCGTCTTGTTGGAGTTTTTGATAGTCGCGGTCGAACTCGGGGGGGAGGTCAAATTCGGGAGACTCCAATTGGCTTCCTGGCCCGGTTTGGGTGACGGTTCGGGGATAGAAATTCGCCTCGTCCGGGATGTGCTGAATGCGGGCCAGGATCTGGTCGGGCTGGACTCGGGCGCCGGGGCGGGCGTAAAATTCCTCGACGTTGCCGTAAATGGGCGATCGCAGTCGGACGAGACGGCCGTTGACGACGCCGTGTTCGACCACCAGGTGGGACATCCGATGCCAGATGGAGATGATGCCGATCCCGAAGGTGGTGACACCGAGGCTCACCAATGCCGTCCCGACGAGCAGGCGGTTGGCGGTGCTGGGTTTCCGTTCGGTCAAAACGTGCTTCTGCAGCTTTTCGGCCGGGGTTTGGGTGGGGGCGATGGCATTTTGGGCGGGTTCGGTTTCCGACCGGGCTATCTGACTGGACTCGGGGCGGGCCGGGACGATTTGGGAGGAGCCGGCGTCGGGTCTGGCGAGTTCGGAAGCGGGGGCGTTTTGGAACGGATCGCTTTCTTTGTGGGAAGAAACGGAAAGGCTGGCGATCGTGATTGGGGGGGGGAGGATGTCTTCGGTGTCGGCGATCGCGTCGCCTTCAACTTCTCCCCGAACGGTGCGGGGGGTCAGATTCGGTTGGGAGTCCGGCCGGTGCAGGAAGTGGCCCTGGATGGCATCCAAATCGATTTTTTGAATGATTTCTAAGGTCTGTTCGTCCGCGATGTATTTGGCTGTAACCGGACCGAGGGTGTAGCTGATTTCCTGGAGGCGCTTGACGATCGCGGGATTTTGGGGGTCGGCTTTGATGCGCTGAATAAATTGTTGGTCGAGTTTGACGCGATCGATGGGGAGTTGCTTGCACTGGGAGAGGGTGAGGGCGAGGTTGTTGAGGTTGTCGATCGTCACTAAACATCCGATCGCGGTGACTTGTTTGATGAAGTCCAGGGCCGGGGAAAAGTTTTGGGCGATCGTGATTTCGTCGAGTTCAAAGCTCAGGCGTTGGGGGTCGATTTCGCTTTCCCGCAACCACTCCCGCACGTCCTCGGTTAGGGTGATGTCTTGGAGGGCGAACTTCGAGAGGTTGACGGAGAGGACAATTTTCTGATCGGTCGCGAGTCGCCCCATCGCCTGCCCGATCACGAACCGATCCACTTGGGAGAGCAACCCCATCTCGGCGAGGACGGGCATGAATTCCCGGGGTGGGAACAGTTGACCCTGGCTGTCCCGCCACCGCAGCAGGACTTCGTTGTGCAGCACTTCGCAGGTGGCGACCCGGTAGGCGGGCTGGTACCACAGTTCAAATTGTCCGAGTTCTGAGGGCTGTTCTGGTTGGGTAAAGCGACTACCCGTCGCTCCGGCGGATCTCGAAGGTGATGCAGAAATGGGCGGAGATGAGTTGGAGGTCATGACGAGTTCCGAATATTAAACATACATTTCCACCGCTGCCAAAATCTGTAGCTTTCCGTATTTAAACGGTTCTACAGTCGGGGGCGGGGCAAGGAGGCGCCGGGACAGAGCCGACGATTTAACACCGTTAGAGGTACATCCCCCGACAGACTGAACTCTGATATGGCAGTGTGAAATGATTCGTAAAAATCCTGCCTGTTAAAAGCTCCCAGAATTGGGGGTGTCGGGGGGCTGACACTTTTCTAATGATTTCCGATTGCTATGACACCTCTCTCCAACTCTGGCAGATCGGTCATTGGAAAAACAAGCTCGAACTGTAAAATCTGGGTTGCACAAGTGTAAAGATCTGATAAAAATTTAACGATAGCGCTGTGTGAGCCGCCTAGTTACACACTGGATGGGTGAGAATTTTCAATCCCCCGACTCCCTAATACCGACTCCCGACTCCCGTTTCTAGACCTTGTAACTACACGATCGCGCACTGCTATATTATTGACATTCTACACGTCCGTCCGTACAATGGTGGAGTCCCTTTTTGGGAGGGGGCGAGGTTGAGTATCGACCGGAAAATTGTCATCCCCCTACAGATATAAATTAAAAAATGTCGCGATACCCGATCTGGCTGAGAAATTCAAAAAAAAGCGATCGCCGAAGATCCAGAAAAAATCGGTATCGGCGATCGCTTTTCACTCACCATCAAATGTTCCGACCCCCACCCCAGCTTCAGGCCGTCAGCTTTGCGATCAACTCTTCCTTGACCTCCTCGGCGCGATCGTTTTCGACCTGGCAGGTGCCGGCGTTGGCGTGCCCCCCGCCCCCGTATTCGAGCATCAAATTGCCGATATTCACATCCGAGGTTTTGTTGAGGATGGATTTACCCACGGCGAAGACGGTATTTTGCTGTTTCAACCCCCACATGACGTGCATGGAAATGTCGCACTCCGGGTGCAGGGCATAAATCATGAACCGGTTGCCGGGATAGATGGTATCCTCCTTTCTGAGATCGACGACGATGAGATTGTCGTGGGTGGTAATGCAGCGATCGAGTTGTTCTTTAAATTTGTCGGCGGATTCAAAATAGAAATTCCGCCGTTCCTGGACATCTTCAATGGCGAGAATTTCATCGATGGAGTGATTTTTACAGTAGTCGATCAACTCCATCATCAATTGATAATTGGAAATCCGGAAATTTTTAAATCTCCCCAACCCGGTGCGGGCATCCATCAGAAAACTCAGCAGCACCCACCCTTGGGGATTTAAAATCTCGTCCCGGCTGAATTGGGCAGAGTCCGCCTTGTCCACCGCCGTCAACATTTCGTCTGAAATATTTGGAAATTTTTCCGCCCCGCCATAGTAATTGTAGACCACCCGCGCTGCCGAGGGGGCGTCCGGATCGATGATGTGGTTGGGTTTGATTTCTGTATTCCGCACCGTCTCGCTGAGGTGGTGGTCGAAGGCTAAATGCACGCCTTCGACGTAGGGCAGATTGGTGGTAATGTGGCGGTCGTCGAGTTTGATTTTGCCGTCCTGCATATCTTTGGGGTGGACGAATTGAATGGCGTCGATCGCGTCGAGTTCTTTCAACAAAACGGCACAAACAAGTCCGTCAAAATCGCTGCGCGTTACCAAAGTATATTTGTTGTTTTCAGACATAGGTATCGAATTGAAGAATCGGGGACAATTGTTATGAGACTCGATGTCATCCGAGGGATATCTCTCCGGCACGCCGGCCGGGAAAGCCACGGGCAACAATGGAGATGGTGTCAACCATCCCGGCATCATTTTTCAACGGGGGTGCGGGACTGTCTCAGCGGAAGTCGGGATGGAATTAGGGGTCGAGAGAGATGTTACCATCTCCCCCTCCCATTCTCCAGCCGTGCATGAGACTTTCACCTCACACGGCTCCTAGTTCAGTCGTCTCGTTGTTATGAGGATGCGTTCGGTCTTACCAGTGTGTGGTAGACTATGGGAGTCCAGGCGTGTTTTTGGAGTCGTAGACCATCCTTAG
>JBNGCR010000074.1:0-23462 GCA_050045915.1 Limnospira sp. | reverse complement strand
TTATTGTGGTTGGGTAGAGAAGACATTGATGATAGCCAGAAAGAGGAGTTCATTCGAGCTTTGGTTGAGTTCGAGGATGGATGTGGTTTTTTTTATAAGTATCGAGCATATTTTCTAGCCGCGTCTGGAATTCATGAATTTCAGAAATGTTCCCAAGCTTTAGATATAGTCAGACAAATTATAAAATATAGATTTGGCGAATTGAATTGTGAAAATCGCAGATGGAACGATGGTCTATTGTATCCGACAAAACAGGAATTAAACAAAATTATCACAGAAACAATCCGACATTTTGTTATTTCAGAACTGATTGATGTTTTTGAAAATTGCCCCCGGGAGCGTATCCGTACTGAAGTCATTGAAAGTTTGAGTAAAATTGATCCTAGAAATGGCAAAGCAACTACAGCTTTAGTCCGACTTATGGAAAAAACTGAAGATGAATATATTTGTAGGTGGGTGGCGTGGAGTTTGGGTAAAGTGGGGTTAGGAAACCCTCAAGCGATCAATACTTTAATTCAACTCATGGAACCAACTGAAGATGAAGGTATTCGCAGACAGGCGGTGGAAAGCTTAGGTGAAATCGGACAAGGAAATCCCCGAGCAATTGCAGCTTTAATAAAATTTCTGAAAAATACTGGCGATGAAAGTGATCAATTTATCGCAGCCTGGAGCTTGGGTGAAATTGGACAACAAGATCCGAAAGCAATTATGGCTTTACTCCAACTAATAAATACAACAAGAGATGACGATATCGAAAGACTAGCAATGTGGAGTTTGGGAACAATTGGACGTAAAAATTATCAAGCAATTACAGCTTTATTTAAATTTCTACAGCCGAATCAAGACGAATATACTCGTTGCTTGGCTGCGGAAGTATTGGGAAAACAAATTGAATCCAACAAAAAACAGGCGATAGATACTTTGATTGAACTCGCACAAACGACAAAAAACAAATGTTTTATCTGGAATAATGTGATCCCTGCACTCGCTGAAATCGGAAATGATAACGCTAAAATTGTTGCCATTTTGATTGAATTCATTGAAACTAGCAAAAATCAAATGATTCGCATTTATGCCATATTGAAACTGGAAAAAATTAGCCGAAACTGTCACGAAGCAATCACGATTTTATCTCGAATCTTGGAGTCAGAAAAAGATGAAAATATTTGCAAAGCAGCGGTTTATGTTTTGGGTGAAATTTCCCATCATAATATTCGGGCAATTAATGTTTTAATTCAATTGTTTAGGATGACGCAGGACAAAGGTATGCGAGAGATGGTTATAGATAGTTTGAGTAAAATTGGACAAGGAAATTCTAAAGTAATTGACAATTTCATTCAAATTTTGGAAGTCACAGAAGATGAAGATATATGTTGTGATATAGCGGTGAGTTTAGGAGAAATTGGACGGGAAAATCCCAAAGCAATTAATGCTTTAACAAAATTTTTGGCAATTGCAGAGGATAAATATACCCGTAGCACGGTGGCATTAAGTTTGGGAAAAATTGATCCTGGAAATATACTGGCGATAAATACTTTACTAGAAATTATAAAGATCAATGATAGCCGGGAAGTATACAGTTTTTGCGTCGCCGAAAATTTTAAATTATTGTTAACTCAAAAAAAGGAATTCGCTGATGTTGTATCAGCTTTACGTGACCCTCTTAACGATGAAATTGAAAACAACAATACTCAACATAAAAACTTCTATAGTATAGTTTGGCATTGCGCCCAAAATCTACCTTATCCCGACTTTTACCGAGCTTGGCACGGGGACGAAGCGACTGTTCTACCTGAATTGGAAGCGCAATTTAGCGATCGCACCCAACACCCCTCCATCCTCGATATCGACGCAACGATTCTGGATGGAGAAACGGAAACAAATGCGATCGCGGCTACACTGTGCGAACTGATTTTTGAAGTCGCATTTCCCGACGAAGAGATCCCAGAGTTTGAAAACGCCCCCCAACTTCGGAAACATCTCAAAACCCTCAAAAAACGACTCCAGCAACCCCAACTCGCCATCCTATTACGCCACTGCGAACCCACTTCAGAACTGATCCAATTTTGTCGCAGACTCACCAGCGTCATTCACATCGCCTGGATAACCGACACTCGCCTAGAACCCCCTTTGCAGTCCATTCCGACAAACCATCCCAACCCCCAGGAGGCGGTTCTGGCTTGGCAGTCGGAACATTCCAATTAATCTATCTTGCCAGTATTACCCCCAACGGTTGACGGGTCGGTTACACTGAAAGCAACAGTGCCAACGATTTGGTGAAGTCCCCATGAATACTGAGTTCAGCCATGTGTTTGAGCTAACCTTGCCGGAAAAATTGCAACTTCTAGAAGACCTGTGGGACAGCATTGCCCGAACTCCCGAACAAATCCCCGTCCTGGACTGGCAAAAAGAAGAACTCGCCAAGAGAAAAGCCGCCTATCTACAAAATACGGACTCCGGTCGTTCCTGGGAAGCGTTCAAAGAGCGCATCTGAACTTTCGCTCACCCACTTAATTGATCGCGGATCGACTCTGATCGCACCCCACACAATTTCTCTGACTCCCCTCGCCCAAAATTGGGAGAGGGGTCGGGGGTGAGGGCTACTCCGGACACTGCGGATGAATTCCCCCCTGATTGCAGATATATTCGATCTGCTCGGCGCTCAAATTTTCGGCCCCGGCAAAATCGACGCCCCGCATCCGGTTCGATGTCTCATCCACTTCCGCACCCTCGATAAATTCATCCGATCGCGCCTCCCGTTCCGCCACGAACGTCGCCCCTTCAAAATTCGCCCCCCGCAGCCTCGCGCCCTGCAAATTCACCAGACTCAAATCCGCATTGCGGAAATTCACATTTTGCAACCGGGCATTTCGGAAATTCGTCCCCGTCAACCTCGCCCCGTTCAAATCGGCATCCCGAAGATTTGCCCCCTGAAAATCCGCCCCCGAAAGCGTCGCATTCTGCAAATCAGCTTCCCGAAGATCCGCATACAAAAACAGCGATCCCTGGGCATTTATTTGACTCATTCGCGCCAATTTCAGATCCGCTTTCGACAGATCCGCATTGGTCAGATCCGCCCCCGTGAACTTCGCCTCCCGCAGCTTCGCCCCCTGCAAATTGGAACCGATCAAACTGGCGCTGCTGAAGTTAATTCCCGTCAAATCCGCCCCCGACAGATTCGCCCGGTCCAGGGTCCCGTTCAACAGGTTCGTCCGCCGCATGAAAGTCCGACTCAGAAACGCCCCCGTCAGGTCTGCCTCGGTCAAATCCGCGCCGCTGAGGTCGGAAACCCAGTCGTCAAAGGTGTTGAAGCGCCCGTCTTCCCCCGGCGCGGAAAAGCGACTGTTCCGCAAATTCGCGTGAGTCATGAGGCTGCTGCGGAAACTGATGCCGGACAAATCGGTTTGGTCCAGAACCAGGGTAAACTGAGCCGGAGGCTCGGTTTTTTGGCCGAGATCGACGTGGCTGAGGTCGGCTTCCCGGATGAAACCGCCGTAAACCTTCAAAATTTTTGCGATCGCCCGCTGGGTGGCCTGCTGCCGCTGGGCGACGATCCGCTTCTGCTGCGCGTCCGCCCCAAATTGCATCGAATCCAGGTCATTTCGCAACGCCTGATTCAACTTCCGCAAATCCGGCAACGCCTCCGGCCCGGTACTCACCAACGCCTGTTGGATTGCCTCCAGCAGCGTCAGGTTGTCCTCCTGCCCCAACAAATCCACCAGCAGGGGAATGGCGCGGGTATCTTGCAGGGTTCCCAAAGCCAAAATCGCGCCCCGTCGCTGGGCCGGGTCTGCGTCCGCCGTAGCGGACAGTCGCCCCACCAGGGCCAAAAATACTTCGTTGTCCTGACTCTGAAATTCCCGGCGGTTGGCTTGGTTTTGGATGTAAACCTGGGTGCCGATGAACGTCCCCAACACCATCGCCATACTCGCGCCGCCGACCACCACCAAAGTCAACCCCGGGTGTTCCCGCATCCACCGCCACAGGTCCCAATCTCTCAATTTTTGGCTGGGGGTAAACACGATCGCCCGCACCGCGTCGGTTTCGTCGTCCCAGTCGTAGCTGTTGAAGGGGTTGGTAAAAAACGAGGTGGAGGTAGGTAGCACCCGCGTCCCGGCCAGCAAATCGTGTCCGGTGCGGCCCCGGAAGCGCCGCCCCAGCAACCCGTCGGCCACCATCATGATGCCCGAGAGTCCCATGAAGATCAGCAGGTTGGGGAAGGCGCCGGTCGATCGCCACACGATATAGGCGATCCCCACCGGAATACCCCAGCGGCCCGCCGTTTCCCGCGCCAGAATCCGCCCGAAGCCGGGGGGCTGTCTCTTGGCGTCAACCACCCGCACCCCGAACCAGCGCTTGGGGAGGGTTTGTCCGGTCATTGATAGGCGGTAGAGTTGCCATCCGGCGATCGCGATCGGGACCACCAAGGCACCGGACCAGAAAAAATTCGTCAAAGGAGTTACGCGGGGTTGGCGATCGCGCATCGGCAAACCCAAAGTGGCGGCAACGGTTTCTCCCGTCCAGCGCACGACCGGATTGAGGGGGACAGACCCGGAACCGCCGTTCAACGCCGCCCCCGCAGTGAAGGGAACCAACCCCCCCACCACCACCAGGGACACTTCCGCGGCCCAAGCACCGCAGCGGCGTATCCAAAAGGGGAGCTGTTTAGCCCGGGTTTGCCAGGTGGGGGTGGTTTCGTCGATGCCTCGGTTTGCAGTGGGGCTGGCCATAGTTGCAACTTGCCTTTCGTTTAGCGAATCTTGGAGGATTTGGAGGATTTGAACAGTTGATAACCTATGTACACTATCACCCCAACGACCGCAAGACTTACGGCCAAGGAAATTAATTCCACCAGCGCTTTCAACAGCGCCAGCACCGCCGCGAGCCCCACAACTCCGACGACGATCTGGCCGGCCTTTGGCAGTTCCTTGAACCAGACGATAAATTGACCGTAGAAGGTTTTCAGGCGGGCCGTCAGGTTGGCGTCGGCGGGAGGCGGTTGAAATTGGGAGGAAGACCCGATTTCGGCTTCGATATCTTCGAGTCTGCGCTTGACATTGGGATCGTCTTGGTAGTTCATGATTGCTGTCCTCGGTGCGATATTAGCGATGGATTCCCGGAATTCCCGGCTTGAAAGTTCTACTGAGAGTATTGTACAAGGGACATCTCGAACGACCGATTCGGCGGATTCTGTACACTAAACTGGAGGCGGCGTTTTCTTTCCCAATTGGGATTTTGCGCCAAATGATGGGATGATGACGATGAAATTACGGCAAGTTTTGACGACCGGATTGACGGCGATCGCTTTGGGTTTTGCTGCGGCACAACCGGCTTTCGCCGACCGCCGTGCGATCGCTCCGGGTGCCTCCGTCACCGTTTCGGGAACCTCTGGCGGCACCTCCAACAGCGGGGACTGCGGTTGGATTGCGACCGAACCCAACCTGGTTTTGGACGCGACGGAGGATTTGCTCAACATGAGGATTACCGTCCAAACGGCGGGGGCGCCGACGTTGCTGATCGAAGGCCCGGCGGGTCGGTATTGTGTCCTCCCCGAAACCCCGTCCGGGTCCACCCTGCAATTTTCCGGATACGGCCCCCGGGGGACTTATAACATCTATGTCGGCGATCGCCAACAAACCCAACACCCCTACACCCTTTCGGTTTCGGACCCCCAGCGCTAACTGTCCCGCAATTCCAATCCCAATCCCTCCCGTCGCGTGCGGAGGTCGTAGTAAATAATCGCGGCGATGGATTGCCAAAAGGGGAGAAATAGCGCCCCGCTGATGAAACTTAGGGCAATGATAAACAAAAAACTGAGCAAATTGAAGGCGACGGAGTCGGGGGGGAAATTTGCGACAATAATCACTTGAACGATTTGGCTGACCACCTGCACCACCAAAGAAACCGGAAATGTGACCAAAATGGCGACCAGGATAATTCCCTGAATCCGAAAAACCGAGCCGCTGGTGAGTTCCCAACTGCGGGCGATCGCACCCGTAGCGGTCATGTCATCTTCGATCGCCAGTGGCAGGGGGGAAATATACAGCCGAGATGCCAGCCAAATTGACGCAAAAATAAATAAGAAAAACCCAACCATTCCCAATAAAAAAGCAAACAAAATTGATGCCACATTGTCCACGGTCACGAACTGACCGACCCCAACGGCAGCAACGATAAATAGAATCAAAATGACGAACAAAAAGGCAAAGTAGATCAAACTCAGGAGAATTCCTTGCAGGAAAAAACTCCACTTGCGCGGATCGACGTGGTGCCAAGCTTCCCGGGACGATTCCGGGCGTTCCAAAACTTCGTGGAAAGCGAGGCGGGCGATCGCTCCGGAAAGGGCGGAGAATTTCGCCCAGCCGTAAATGGGAATCAAAATCCACAAATAGGCTCTAAACGCGAGGCTGTAATATAATTTGAAATGATCTCGATAAATTCGCAGGCCGGCACTGACGACATTGCCGACGCTGAGGGGTTCGTGGCGGTACGTTTCGGGCATGATGGCAGCGGGGGGGAGTTGAATTTGTTAACAGTAGCATAAACGCCGAGTCGGCAACTGGCAAGATGCCCGGACAACTCGATGGATTCGGTAGCGCGAGATACGGCGATCGCACCCAAAACTGTTACATTTCTATAAAAAAGTTTATGAATATTCAACGCTGGATCGGGCGCCGGGAACCCAATTGGAAGCGATTAGATGAACTGTTGCGGCGGGTTGATCGCCGGGGGTTAAAATCGTTGAACGCCTCGGAAGTGCAAGAATTGGCGGGGCTGTACCGTTCCGTCTCGGCGGATCTAGCCCGCGCCCGCACCTTCCAAATCAGCCCGACGCTGGTTCGGGATTTGCAGCGCCTCACCTCCGGAGCCTACAGCCAAATTTACCAGGGATCGCGCCATCAGGAGTGGGACTCGGTGGCGGCGTTCTGTCGGCGGGGATTTCCGGCTTTGGTGCGGGAGACTTGGGGGTATATCGCGATCGCCACCGCCATTTTTTTCCTCGGCGTCGTCGTCGCCTGGTGGTACGCATGGCGAGATCCGGTATTCATCTCCGCCGTCGTCCCGGAAGAATTGATTATCAAAGTACGCGATCGCGGGGAATTGTGGATGGGATCGATCGTCGGTATCGAACCCCTGGCGTCGAGTCAAATCGCCATCAACAACCTGCAAGTCTCCTTCGCCGCCGCGACGGGGGGCATTACCGGAGGCCTCTACACCACCTTCATTCTCGCCTACAACGGCATCCACATCGGCGCGATCGCCACCCTCGTCGGACAACACAACCTCGCCTATCCGTTTTGGGCGTTTGTCCTCCCCCACGGTTCCCTGGAATTACCTGCCATTTTCCTGTCCGGCGGGGCGGGTTTATTGATCGCCCGGGGACTTTTATTTCCGGGCCGCTACCGCCGCATCGACGCCCTCAAACTCTACGGGGGCAAAGCCGCCGAGTTGATGTTCGGCGTGGTGGTCATGTTGCTAATTGCGGGGGCGATCGAAGGGTTTTTCTCCCCCAACCCCGCCATCCCCGACGCGCTCAAATATGTGACGGGGACGGGTTTATTTATTTCGTTGATCTACTACATCCAATCCGGCGCGACTCGCTGACGGGCTAGATATATAGCAGTGCGCGCTCGTATAGTTACAAAACCTATAAAAGGGAATAGGGAGTCGGGAGTCGGTATTAGGGAGTCGGGAGATTGATCATTCCCGGCGTGTAACCACGCCAGCGCTCGTTGCTATAATTCATCAATAGCGGTCTTTCATCGCCTACTGCAAGCGTTGCATTTGATATTGTGCGTCCCGATATCCTCCTGTTAAGCCCTGTTCCAAAAACAGTTGTCCAGCTTTTCGGAAGTCGTCGATCGCGCCATTTTTATCCCCCAATTGGGCACGGACCAATCCCCGTCCGTAGTAGGCACCGGCGAAGTCGGGTTTGAGGCGGATGGCTTGGGCGTAGTCGGCGATCGCTTGATTTTCGTCCCCAAGTTCGGCGTAGGCTTGGGCGCGGTTGCTGTAGGATTCGGCGTCGTTGGGATTGAGGGTAATGGCCTGGGTGTAATCCGCGATCGCCGCTTCGTAATTCTCCGCTTCGGAATGGACTAATCCCCGATTGCTGTAAGCTTTGTAATCGTCGGGGTTTATGTCGATCGCCTTCGTGCAGTCCGCGATCGCGGCATCGTAATTTTGTAAGTTAAGTTGGGCGATGCAGCGGTTGTTGTAATCCAGGGCACTCGGCTGCAATTCGATTGCTTTCGTGCAGTTCGCGATCGCCGCGTCGTAATCCGCCAAGTTGATGTAGGTGCTGCATCGGTTCCCGTAGGCTTCCGGATTGTCCGGTTCCAGGGCGATGGCGCGGTCGTAGTCAGCCAGAGCCCCTTGATAGTCCCCGAGGTGGAATCGAGCCCGCCCGCGATCGTAATAGGCGGCGAAGGATTCCGGGGACAGTCGGATCGCCTCGGTGTAGTCCGCGAGTCCCGCCTGCAAGTTTCCCGCCTTCACCTGGGCAGTCCCCCGTGATCGGTAGGCTTCGGCCTGTTTGGGCTGGCGGCGGATCACCTCCGAATAATCCTGGATCGCCGCGTCGTAATCTTCCCGGTCGTAGTGGGCGAGTCCCCGCTTGTAGTAGGCATCGGTGTCCTGGGGATTGAGGCGGATCGCCTGGGTGAGGTCGTCGATCGCTTTGGAAACCTCCCCCACCCGATAGTAAGTCAGCGCCCGATTATAGTAGCTGTCGGCGTTGTTGGGGTCCAGTTCGATCGCCCGGGTGTAGTCCGCGATCGCCTGGTCGTATTCCTGCAAATCGTAATAGGCGTTCCCTCGCTTGTGGAAGGTTGGGCTGCTGTCGGGGTCGAATTGCAGGGCGCGATCGAAGGCTTTGATGGCGCCGGAGGGATCACCTTTTTCCAGGCGTTCGTTCCCTCGCTTCAGGGCGGCATCGGCTTTGATGGGGTCAGGGCGGTTGAAAACCTGGATTAATCCGAACAGAACCACGATACCCACCAGTCCCGTGGCGGCGACGCCGATCACTGTCCACAGGCGACTCCAGGAAATTCCCCCGGAAGGACTCCCGGAGTGGGAGGGAGAATGGTGGGATCGGGGCAGGGAAAAACCGGTGCGTCCCCGCAATTTCTGTAGGTCGGCGATCGCATCGGTGGCGGAACCGTACCGCTTGCCGTAGTAGTGGTAGACCATCTTATCCAAAATATTGGCGAGGTCGGCACTGGTCCGCGCCCGGTGCCGCCAAGCGATCTCCCCCGTCGCCGAGAGGCTGGGATCTTGAAGTTTGGGCAGGTCTGAGGCCTCCAAACCCGTCAGCGCCTGGATGCCAATCATCCCGGTGGCGTAAATGTCGCTGTTGAACTGGGGGTTGCCCTGGAACTGTTCGATCGGCATATAGGACGGGGTTCCGGTGGCGATCGTCCGCATCGTCTGGCCGTTGCCCTCCGCCAGTTGGCTGCTGACGGCCTTCACCGACCCGAAGTCGATCAACACCAGGGCTTGGTCGGATTTGCGCCGGATCAAGTTGGAGGGGTTGACATCGCGGTGGATGACGCCATTTTTGTGGACGAACGCCAAAATCTCCAGGATTTCTTCCAACAGCACGATCGCCTGTTCTTCTGTCCAGGAGTGGCCGGGGATGAGTTCTTTGGCGAGGGGATTGCCTTCGATGAACTCTTCGACGAGATAGAAGTGGTTGTTTTCCTCGAAATAGGCTAACAACAGGGGGATGCGATCGTGGCGCCCGAGTTTTTCCAAGATTTCCGCTTCCTGGCGAAACAGGCGCAGGGCGGTTTTGAGGATTGTGGAATTGTTGCTGGGGGGGCGCAGTTGTTTGACGACACATTGGGGATGGCCTGGACGGCGGGTATCTGCGGCCAGGTAGGTTTGTCCGAAGGCCCCGGAACTCAAAATTTGTACGATTCGATACCTTCTATCTAAGAGTTGACCGATCATTGCCATTTGGGGTTGAGGGGTTAACGTGCGATCGCTGTTCGGGCGGATGGATTTGGATTTGTCGCCGATATTCATAAAATTTTACAGTTTGGTATAAAAAGTAAGAATTAATTTCAGAGAAGAGCCGATGGAGGCAATAACGCCATTGAATGCCTCGAACTCCACCGACAATTCCTGAAACTTTTGACCTCAATTGAAGATTTTCAGAACTCAAATTGAATCCCCAATAGATTAATTCTGACATAGAATTCCGGACGGTGATCCGGAGTCAGACCGGGGATATCCGCGCCCTCAGTCCCCCGTGACTTGCCCCTCGCGCCCCGGTCTTTTTGAAAACTCTGCGGATTGAGAGGTGGCGGGGGCGAACCAACAGACATAACAAGCGGTTTATGGTTTGAGGGGAGAGACAACCCAAATCTCTCTATCCCAGGGGTCTTCGGGTAACGGAATAAATTCGCTGCGGTTCTGTTGCCCCCCGCGCCAACTCAAATGGGAACGGATACCGTCTATTTCACAATTCGGAGGTCAACCATGAAAGAACAATGCCAATGGCGGGATGCAGAAGTTCTGATTTCCGTCATTATGTCTGTCGGCTTGATTCTCCTCCTGGCCGGATTGGGGGCAACCGCCCAGTATCTTGAGGGCCAACCCGAGTTGAGTTGGAACGGCGGGCGATCGGGGATCATTGATAATTGACAATTGACAATTGATAATTATTGGGGTCCGGGGACACTCAAAAGTCAAAAATTCCCTAGACTCTATTCCCTATTGCCCATTCCCTGCTCCCCACGTCCCAATTTTGGTCAACCATGGTAGACAGAAAACCTGCTACCGGAGACGACCATGCACAATTTTATTCCCCCCGATCGCTTTTTTCCTTACCTGACCTGGACGGAAATTGCCGAGATGCCGGACAAAGAAAATACGGTCATCATCCAACCCATCGGTTCCGTCGAACAGCACGGCCCCCACCTGCCACTGATCGTGGATTCGGCGATCGCCACCGCCGTCGCCGGAAAAGCCCTCGCCAAGCTCGACCGGGCTATCCCTGCCTACGCCCTCTCGACTTTATACTACGGCAAATCCAACGAGCACTGGCACTTTCCGGGAACCGTCACCCTCACCTCCCAAACTCTGATGTCGGTACTGATGGAAGTGGGCGAAAGTATCTACCGGGCGGGGTTCCGCAAGTTGGTGTTTCTGAACGCCCACGGGGGACAGCCCCAAATTTTGGACATGGTGGCGCGGGACCTGCACCAGCAGCACGAGGATTTCATGATGTTTCCCCTGTTCGCTTGGCGGGTGCCCCACGTCGCCAAAGCGCTATTTTCCCCGGAAGAATTGGAATTGGGGATTCACGCCGGAGATATCGAAACCAGCGTCATGCTGTCCCTACTGCCGGAACAGGTGCGGATGGACCGGGCGGTGCGGGAGTTTCCCCAGGGTTTGCCGGAGGACAGTTTGTTGAGTATGGAGGGAAAACTGCCCTTCGCCTGGGTGACGCGGGATCTGACCCGCAGCGGCGTGTTGGGGGACGCGACGGCGGCGACGGTTCAAAAGGGCGATCGCCTACTCGAATCCGTGGTAGACAGTTGGGTGCGGGCGATCGCGGATATTTACAAATTTCGCCAGCCCCGCTGTTTCGAGTCCGACTCCGTGGCACAATAATCCATACGAAACGCAATCGAGTCCAACAAAGAATCAAAAAGATGATGAATTCCACTCTACAGCAGGCATTCAACTGCGGCCGGGGGCTGAAAGTTATCAGCGGTCTGATGAATTTCGATCGCGAGAACGTCGCGATGGTGGTGAAAGCCGCGACCCGGGGCGGCGCCACGTTCGTCGATATCGCCGCCGACCCGGAATTGGTGCGATCGGTGCGGGGTCTGACCCATTTACCCATCTGCGTCTCTGCGGTGGAACCTGAGAAGTTTCTGCCCTGTGTCGAGGCGGGTGCCGATCTGATCGAAATCGGGAATTTCGATGCTTTCTATGCCCAAGGACGGCGCTTTGAGGGGCCGGAAGTGTTGCAGTTGACCCGGGAGACGCGATCGCTCCTCCCCGAAATCACCCTCTCGGTGACGGTCCCCCACATTTTGGAACTGGATCAACAGGTGCACTTGGCGATGGATTTGGTGGAAGCCGGCGCCGACATCATTCAAACTGAAGGCGGCACCAGCGCTGCCCCCGCCCACCCTGGCACCCTCGGACTGATCGAAAAAGCCGCTCCCACATTGGCTGCAGCCCGGGAAATTTCTCGTGCCGTCTCGGTGCCAGTCCTTTGCGCCTCCGGCATTTCCAGCGTCACGGCCCCTCTGGCGATCGCTGCTGGGGCTGCCGGCGTCGGTGTCGGTTCCGCCATCAACCGCCTCGACAACGAAGTGGCGATGGTCGCTGCTGTCCGCAGTCTGATGGAAGCTTTGGCGACCGTCAACACTTCTCGGATTTACGTTTAAATTTCAGAAGCCGAGGAATTGTAGGGGCGCTGCGTCTTGCGCCCTTCGATAATTCATAATTAACAATTAACAATTCAGAGAGCGCTGAAGCGAGGGGAATCGGCAAAAGGCAACCGGCAACAGGCAACAGGCAACAGGCCAGTGAATCGCCTGGAAATCAGGGTTTCAACCAGGGGATGGAACCCCTTGTTGTTCTCGGAAAATGTACAAGGACGATCGCGCACTGCTAGAGTTGAAAATTGTTAATTGTTGTTTTATTCGGAAAAATAGTTTAAAAACCACAGAGAATAATCTTCGATTAACTGATAGTTGCTCGCCTCCGGTTCAGTGGCTTCCAATTCCACCAGGGGCAGGGTAAAATTCTTGCCGTCGCTCAACCGTTGAACTTCGACTTTAATGCCGTCTTCTTCATCAACTTGATTCGCAAATCGAACCAGTAAAAAGATGTCGCTATAGGACGGATTGTGTTTTTTTAGTTTTTCATATTGGCTCCGAGAACCCGAACCGAATAAATATTTTTCTTCCCATTCAAATTCATCGACTCCGGTCAGATGACAGGGGTTTTTTACGTTCCGTTTGAGATGGTTTAAATAACAGTTGAGCTGTTTTTTTGGGGGGGCGGAAACCTGCGATCCTAAAATTTCTCGGAGCTGGGCTTCAAAGGCTTCGAGGTCGAGGTCGTCTCCTTCATCTTCGAGCAATTGTTCCGGGCTGATGAGTCCGAGAGCCTCCATTTTTTCGAGAACCGTTACCAGGGATTCCGTCAAGTCGGGCTCGGCGGCATCTCGAATTTGAACGCTGGATGTGAATTGAATTGTCTCGTCAATTTCAATGGGTTTGAGTGTTTCGGGTTGGGGATGGGGCGATCGCCGTTTGAAGTTCTGCTCGAATTTGGGCATGGTGGTTCGTCGGGTACAGGGGGATTGGTCTAATATAGATTAAATGGCGCTTAGAATTAAATAGGAGACGGGAACTGTGATTCAAATGCCGCACTCATCTCAACCCGAGGTCTACTCGGGACAGTTTGGCGAATATACCATCACTGAGGACGATCGCCGGGGCGTTCTCATCTACAGGGGGAGTTTGGCGATCGCGGCCCTCTGTTTTGCTGTCGGGACGGGTCTGGTCTTGTGGCAGGGAGACAACCCCACGGTGCTCAACGCGCTGACTCCGCTTTACGGCTGTTTCTGGCTGGCTCTGGGGGTTAGCCTGTTCACCATTCATATCTATTCGATCATTCTACACCGATTGCTTCAGTTGTTTTGGGCGATCGGCGGTATCGCTGCCCTCGCCGTGGCGTTTCAAAGTCCGGAACCCTTCGCCCTAACCGTCTACCACCATCCGCTCACCCTTTTCGGGGTGGGGTTCACCTTTGTCGCCCTGACGGGAATTTATTTCAAGGAAGCGTTTTGTTTTAATCGCATGGAAACCAAGTTGCTGACTCCCCTAGTTCCGCTGCTATTGTTGGGGTATATGGGTGGCATTTGGTCGGTTATCAATCAGAAGTTTTTATTGTTTTTCTGGGCGATTCAGTTCGGGATTTTTGCGATTCGGAAGTGTTTTCAAAACATTCCTTCGGATATCGGTGATAAAAGCGTGTTTGATTACCTTCAACAGGGGCGATCGAGCCGCGCGTAAATTGGGGAACGGTGGCGAAGCGACTCTCTGAAGGGGTCGCCTTTTTCGCGCCCCCCCATTGTCCCGAGATCCCATATATCAGACTGAATAATCACCAAAGATCGCTCCGCCGCCGCGAAATAAACGGCAGAGGGGCGGGAAAATGCAATGCGGGCGATCGTTGATAATGATCAATTATCAATTATCAATTTCCCCGCCCCCAATTCTAAATCGTATATCCCTGAATATTTTCCGGGTTGAATTTTCGCAGGATGGAAGTGGATTTTCTGATCAGGGTTTCCGAACCCTGAACCACGACGAGATATTTGCCGGCGTTGAGGCGGTTGCGATAGGGAACCGCATCTCCGCCGCCGATAATCAACCCCACGCCGCCCCCGACGAGGAGGCTGCCGAGTCCCCCGGAAAGGGCACCGAGAATCCCGCCGATCGCGTGATTGCCGATTTCTCCCGCCCAGGCGAAGGTGTCGAGTCCGGTGATGAGGCTGAAGGTGTATCCGGCGACAAATCCGAAGGGAATCAGCCAACTCGCCATCAATTTCACCTGTTTTCGGGCGGGTTCGTTGGGATCGATCAGGCCAAATTCGTCGGCACTTTTGTATCCTTTCCCCAAAATGCTGACGCGATCGGTAGGCACCTCTTCTTTTTCTAAAGCGACGTAAGCCGCCTCCGCTTCGATGCGATCAGATAAAACAGCAATCAGATAATTCATAAATGACGACAATAAAAAATCAGGCGGTAGAATTTCATTTTAATTATTGATGAACGCCGAAGCCTTGTCAATCCGACAGCTCGGACTGCGTGCGGCCTTCGGGAATCGGGAAAAAAGCCCTCGGGCGGGGACTCTCGTTCGGCTCCCCATCCCGAACCCATCGATTTTTTGTGCCGGAAACCTAAATTTTTTCAAATCATTTGCCGTGGTGCGGCCCCCTTGCCGGTACAATAGCTTACTGCGGTATCTGCCACCGCGAATTGAGAGTCCCATCGACCGGCTCTCCACCGGGCCGCGATCCCTTCAATTCGAGGACGTGGTACCCGACCCCCTGCCGTCGCAATTGATTTGCCTAACCATGCCTAAGGTTCTTGTATCTGATTCCATCGATCGCGTCGGAATCGACATCCTCTCCCAGGTGGCTCAGGTTGACGTCAAAACCGGACTCCCGCCCGAGGAACTGGTCAAAATTATCCCCGAATACGACGCCCTGATGATCCGCTCGGGGACCCGCGTCACCCAAGAGATCGTTGAAGCGGGAACCCAGCTCAAGATCATCGGCCGGGCCGGTGTCGGAGTGGACAACGTTGACGTCGCCGCCGCCACCCGCCAGGGGATCGTGGTGGTCAACTCCCCCCAGGGCAACACCATCGCCGCGGCCGAACACGCCGTCGCCATGATGTTAGCCCTCTCCCGCCACATTCCCGAAGCCAACACCTCCGTCAAAAGTGGGAAGTGGGAGCGCAAAAAATTTATCGGCGTCGAAGTCTACAAAAAGACCCTGGGCATCGTGGGGTTGGGTAAAATCGGCTCCCACGTCGCCGCCGCGGCGAAGGCGATGGGGATGAAATTACTCGCCTACGACCCCTTCATTTCCCAGGAACGGGCCGAACAGTTGGGCTGTCGCCTGGTGGATCTGGACTTGCTGCTGCGGGAGTCGGACTACATCACCCTGCATATGCCGAAGACCAAAGAAACCTACCACCTGATCGACGCCGAGGCCCTGTCGCAGATGAAGCCCTCGGCCCGGATCGTCAACTGCGCCCGGGGGGGCATCGTGGACGAAGCGGCCCTGGTGGAAGCCCTGAAAGCGGATCAAATTGCCGGGGCGGCGATCGATGTCTACGAGAACGAGCCCCTGGAGGACAATTCCCCCCTGCGGGAGTTGGGTCAAAAAATCATCCTCACCCCCCACCTCGGCGCCTCCACGGAAGAGGCCCAGGTCAACGTGGCGATCGACGTGGCCGAGCAAATTCGCGACGTGTTGCTGGGACTGCCGGCTCGCTCGGCGGTGAATATCCCCGGCCTGTACCCCGATGCCCTCGAACAGCTCAAACCCTACCTGCAACTGGCGGAAACCCTGGGGAACTTGGTCAGCCAACTGGCCGGGGGACGGGTGGATTTCTTGGACGTGCGCCTGCAGGGGGATCTGGCTACCCGGGACAGCAAGCCGGTGGTGGTGGCCGCCCTGAAGGGGCTGCTCTCCCAAGCCCTGCGGGAGCGGGTGAATTACGTCAACGCCACCATCGAGGCGAAGGAGCGGGGTATCCGGGTGATTGAGACGCGGGATGCGTCGGTGTGCGACTACACCGGATCGCTGCACCTGGCCGCGAACGGGTCCTTGGGGAGCCACTCTGTGACGGGGGCGCTGCTGGGCGATCGCGAAATTCGGGTCACGAACATCGACGAATTCCCGATCAACGTGCCGCCGACCCGCTATATGCTGTTCACCCTGCACCGGGATATGCCGGGGATCATCGGCAAAATCGGCTCCCTTTTGGGCAGCTTCAACGTCAACATCGCCAGTATGCAGGTGGGCCGCAAGATCGTGCGCGGCGAGGCCGTGATGGTGTTGAGTTTGGACGACCCGTTGCCCGACGGCCTGTTGAGTGAGATCATGAAAGTACCGGGCATTCGGGATGCCTACACGGTGACGCTGTAAAGTTGGAGGGAACTGGGGAGGCGGGCCGTCGGCAGACCGGGAGGGTGGTGGCGGGAAATGCGCCCTGAGCGCCCCGCTTCGCCCCCTTCCGGCGCGGTCGGAATGTCCGGCGTAAGGCCCCCCTACAAACACTGATATGGCACATAGCTGGTGGGAAATTCGAGTCCTCTGCGATCCGGCTCTGGAAGAAACGGTCTTTTGGCGTCTGGATAGCTTCGGCTGTCGGGGAACCGCCAGTCAGACCAAAAATCAGTCCTGTTTGGTTTGCGCTTATCTGCACGAAGACCAAGCTCACCTGCTGGATCTCGCCGCCCTGTCCCTGTGGATGCGCCAGGATGCCCTGTGCATGGAAATGCAGGTGCCCGTCGTGCAGTGGGACCTGATCGACGAGCAGGACTGGGCCAGCAGTTGGAAGCAACATTGGGAACCGACGGAAATCGGCGATCGCTTTCTCGTCTACCCGGCCTGGCTGTCCCTCCCCGAAAAAACGGACCGCCTGGTGCTGCGACTCGATCCGGGGGTCGCCTTCGGCACCGGCGCCCACGCCACGACCCAGCTCTGTTTGGAGTCCCTGGAAATGCGGTTGGGCGTCAAGGAAGACCGGCCGATCGTGGTCGGGGATGTCGGCTGCGGTTCGGGAATTCTGGGCATCGGCGCCATCTTGTTGGGGGCCAGCAAGGTCTACGGCGTGGACACCGACCCCCTGGCCGTGCGGGCCGCACGCCACAACCGCGCCCTCAACCGCATCTCCAACGAGCAGATGGTGGTCGAAGCCGGGAGCGTCGAGCAGTTGATCCGACTCGCCGGCGGCCCGGTGGACGGCATCGTCTGCAATATTTTGGCGGAGGTGATCATGGACCTGATCCCCCAATTTGACGCGATCGCCACAGCGAGCACCTGGGGCGTCCTCAGCGGCATCCTACTCGATCAGGCTAAACCGATCGCCGACACCCTCGAACAACACGGCTGGATCGTCGCCACCCTCTGGAAGCGGAAGGAGTGGTGCTGCTTCAACATCCGGCGATGCTAAAATCGAACATTGGAGGACATATCGATGGCAGAGTTTAACTGGATAACTGCGATGATCGGCGGCGCCGCGATCGGCCTGAGCGCCACCCTGCTGTTAGCCTTCACCGGACGCATCGCCGGCATTAGCGGCATGGTCAACGGTGCCGTCACCTTCGCCTCCCAGGAGGCTTGGCGGTGGCTGTTTATCCTCGGTTTGCTGGGGGGGGCCGCCCTCTACGAATACGGCTTCGCCACCCAACCCACCCCCACCTCGACCTTCGCCCCCGCGGCGATGCTCCTCGGCGGCTTTTTAGTCGGGTTTGGCACCCGCATGGGCAACGGCTGCACCAGCGGACACGGCGTCTGCGGACTCGGCCGGTTCTCGGGGCGATCGCTCGTCGCGGTGCTCACCTTTATGACCACCGCCTTCATCACTGTTTTCGTCACGCGGCACGTTTTGGGAGTCTAAAAAAATGAACCTCAAACAGAATGTAATTGTCCTCATTTCCGGCCTTTTGTTCGGCTTTGGACTCGGTTTGTCCCAGATGATCGATCGCGATCGCGTGTTGGGATTTTTGGATATCGTTGGCCTGTGGGACCCCACCCTGATCTTCGTCCTCGGCGGCGCCGTCGGTGTCACCGCGATCGCCTTTCGCTTCGTCCTCCGCCTCCCCCACCCCCTCTTCTCCGAAAAATTCTACCTCCCCACCCGAAAAGATATCGACTTTCCCCTCATCGCCGGCGCCGCCCTTTTCGGCATCGGCTGGGGCATTGCCGGCTACTGCCCCGGCCCCGCCATCACCGCCCTCATTTTGGGCATCCTCAACCCTGTATTATTTCTCATCGCCATGATCGCCGGTTCTTTCACCTACAAATGGTATTCGACCCGCCCCAAATCCCAACCCCCCGTCCCCTCCAGTGATGGTTGATATCAAGTTCGGATAATCAGTTATTGTACAGATTTCCGACCACACCCCACACCCGACTCCCGACTCCCGACTCCCCAATTATTTCCGCTGCAACTGCTCCCGTTCGATCGCCTCGAATAAAGCCTGAAAATTCCCTTCACCGAAACCCCGAGCTCCCACCCGCCGCTCGATCAATTCAAAAAAGAAGGTGGGTTGGGAAAAAATCGGCTGGGTGAAAATTTGCAACAGCATCGCCTCCGATGTGGGATGTTGCCAGTCTGCCAAAATTTGCAACGCTCGAACCCCGTCCCAATCGCCCTGTAAGCGCCGATCGCCCCCCTTTTCTTGCATTTGTTCGTAATAGGTTTGGGGAACCGACAGAAACGGTAAATTTCGACCTTTTAAAGAGCGGACGGCGTGAATAATATGATCAGTCCGCAGGGCGATATGTTGGATGCCCGAACCCCGGTTGACATCCAAAAATTCTTGGATTTGAGAGGTGTCCGAAGCGGGTTGATTGATGGGAAATTGGGTTTCCCCGTCCGGGTGAACCATGACCCGACTTTGCAGGCCCGAGCGATCGGTTTGGATATTAAACGTCTGTTGCGGTTGCAGTCCCAAAACCCGTTCGTACCAGTTCAAAGCCGTCTCCAGATCCCCCGCATTTACATTCAACACCACATGGTCGATCGCCGTCAACTGTAGGGGCGATCGCATTTCTCGGACGGGACGCGGACAGTGGAGGAGGAGGCGAGAATCGGCAGAAATTCCTGTAACTTCGACGAGGGAATGTCGCAAATCTCCCCAGCCGGAAATCGTCCCCCACCGCAGAGTCCCAGCCGCAAATTCGCGACGTTGCAGGGGTTCGAGGAGTTTCGCCCCGCCGGCGATCGCGCGATCAAGGGCTCCATCCACGTCCGCCACCCGAAAGGCGACATCCGCAACGCCGGGGGGGTGGTGGGCGAGAAATTTCGCCACGGGACTGCCAGACTCCCGGGGCGAGGACAGTAAAATATAAATGGGGCCATTGGCGATCGCCTCCGTGTGACACCCCTCCGTTACCGCCTGTCCCACCCCCCGAAATCCCAGTTTCTCAATAAACCAATTGCGGGACACTTCGGCATCCCCGACATAAAAGTGAATGTGGTCGAACTTCATAGAATAAATAAAATGAACGATGACGAGTTGGCAATTCCGACAATCCGCTTTTCAGTATAGAAGATCCCCAGAAAGCGATCGGGAATCCCCCGATCGAACGTAAAAATAGACGATTCAAATGATCAATATCTATCCCAAGGTAGAGGTTTAAATCGGCGGATAATATGATCAATATTTGCATCAATAAAAAGAAGGCAGACCGGGAACGTCCAATTTTTATTCCGACGCCAACAAACCGACGGATTCGGCAGTTGACAGGCAAACTTGCCAACCCATCTCCGTTTTTTCCAGTTTAAAGGACGGGCAAGATTCCAAAAATTTTGGGAATTTTCCGCTGGCTTTAAATTGGCGGATCAGTTGGGTGATGGCTTGCCCGTGTTTTTTATTAAAATGACTGCCCAAAATCGAGAGGGGAACGAAAGAATTTTGAGAATTTTGAGTCAGTTCCGCCATCAACTCGACCAGGGCTGTTTCCAAATCCGACAGCGAGGCGATGGGCGCGATCGCATCCGTCGGTTTTTGGGGGAGAGTTTCGGAAGGATTATTTGGAGATGAATTATCCTGGAATAAAGTGACGTAAATTTGCGATTTTCCCGAGGGCTGGTGGACGGCAAAAACGAGGGGATTATTGATAAAAATATCTCGAACGTTGTAATCGGAATGATGGGCGGAAACCACCTTACTCAACGTCAATTTATATTGGCTGCGATAGAGATTGGAGAGTTTGGAAAGTTTAACCCAAGGGCTGTTGGTGCGATTTTGTTCCCCCCGGATGAGTTCCTGAAGCTGACTCAAAAATTCTTCCCAACTCGGAATAGCTGGCGGGGGAATTAAAGAATAAGTTTCCGTCGTTCCATTCTGACTGTTGAAAACGATGATTTTTTCTTTGTCTTTGCGAACCTGATACACCGCCAAACCGTGGGATTGCAGGGTATTGCACAGGTGAATCAGAGCGCGATCGGACGAACAAACCAGCACTTCCCGCGCCGTCGGATAGTGGACGAAAATCGACGATCCCACCGTCGCCATTTTCAAGTCTGCGCTATCTTTTCCAGCCGGAACGTGAATCAATTGATAGCCCCGTTCGTGGAACTCGGCATCTTTTTTTCCCATACTTCGCCAATTGGCAAAGGCGACCCGAATTTGTAAGGGATAGTGACAAATTTTTTCTAAGAATTTTTCGATCGCGCCGTCGAGTTGAATATTTTCGGCATCGAGGAGTAAAATACTAATGCCGCCGTTGCCGACTCCGCCACCGTTGAAGCAGTGGTGCGCGGAAGTTGTGGCGGGATTCAAATCGGAATTATCGGCGGATGGGGCGGTGCCGAACAGTTGTTCGAGTTGGGGTTTGAGGCGTTCAAACTCAGCCGCGGCGATCGCATCCGAACTGAGGAGAGATTTCAAATAACCGCGAACTTTAGAAAATAATGCCTCCCGATGTTTGGCTTGACTCAATGCCGGCGTGAGTTTATCCAACAGTGCCGTCCGATATTGAGGCCTGTCCCAACGAACCTTTTGATAGCGAACGTCCAGCCGTTCGGGGTGATTTTGATACAAGAAAACTAGGGTTTGATAAATCAAATCCCCGATCGCATGAACCGCCGTCGTTCCATTGGTTGTCTGTGACACGCTCGACTGATGAGGCATGGGCATCGCCCTTGACAAATCGCTCAGACTTGTGATGATTACAATTTAGGGTAACACGTTCGGGGATCGGATAGACTCGGGGACTGCCGAAAAAAGCCGTTCGCCCCGATAGGATTCCTCAAGATCGCCCCCGGGATCGCACGATCGCCCGCCACAGGGCTCCAATTGCGATCGCCAAAACTCCAGCTACCCAAATCCGCCACTCCACCCAAAACGCCAGGAAAAAACAAGCCGCCAACCCCACCCCGGCGATCCAGCGGGGATAGAGTCTCTCTTCGGGAGACAATCGCAGCGCCGCCCAATTGGTAATTCCATAGTAAATCAAAACGTTGAAGGCGCTCAAAGACCAGGTGATCTTCAGATTTCCGATTAATACCAACAGTGCGATTGTCGTCCCCATCACCACCACAGCAGCCGTGGGAGTCGTCCCGGACGCATTCAACCTCCCCACCCGGGCGGGCATATCCCCCCGCCGTCCCATCGCCAATAATACCCGAGACAGGCCCAAAATCAAATTCAGCAACACCCCCAACATGGCCGCGATCGCACCTAGGGCCACCAATTGGGGCAGGCCGGGAACCCCGAAGGCCCGGGACGCCACCTCCAGCGGGGCGACACCCAAACCCGCCGCCCCCGCCGTCGCCACAGCAACCCACGCCACGCCGACATACAACACCATCGTCACCGACATCGTGACAATAATCGCCCGAGGAATCGTCCGCCTCGGTTCCCGCACTTCCTCCCCCAGGGTGGCGATGCGTCCGTATCCGGTATAGGCGACGAACATCAAAGCGGTGCCCTGCAACAGGGCCGCGACGGGATTTTCAACTGGGAAAAAAGGAGTCAGGCGATCGCTTCCCGCCGCCGACAAAGCCACGGGTAAACCCGACAAAATAAATACCGACAAAGACAATAAAGTAATCGAAACGATCGCGATATTGGCAATGTTAGATCGACGCAACCCGCCGAGCACCACCGCCGTCAATCCCGCCACCGCCGCCAACGCCAGGGGCACGGACACCCCCTCGCCTCCCGAGGCATTCAAAACGTAGCCGGAAAACCCCAAAGCCGCCGTCGCCGCCGAGGCACTTTTTGCCAGCAGAAACATCCACCCGGCGACGAATCCCAATTCCGGAGTCAAATAGCGGTGGCCGTATTCGTAGGTTCCCCCGCTGACGGGGTGGTTGGCGGCCAACTGGGCACTACTCAACCCGTTGGCGACGGCCACCATTGCCGCGAGTGCGATCGCCAAAATGACCGCCGGCCCGGAGATCCCGGCGGCGATGCCGATGCTGACAAATACCCCGGTTCCCAGGATCGACCCCAACCCCATCAGGGTGGCGCCGAAGACGCCCAATTCTCGTTTGAGGATAGATGCGGATTCTGGCATTGAACGACAAAATGCCCGATATTATCAGATCTGAGTTTAGGGGATTGAGGTTAAGGGAAGGTAATCTGTGGGGCGATCGGGACACGATCGAGAATAAAGTGTTATCAAGCTGGGCGATAGTGCAGATATAGCCTCTTTCAGGCTAATCAGATACGGTAGGCATTTCAAGTCCCCCTTGCCAAGGGGGATTTAGGGGGATCGGATGTATCGCACTGGATAGAAAACTGCTATACTTTCTCTTCTATAGCTGAATTAACTATGTTGACATATCAAGGTTATATCGCTCAAATCGAAGTTGATACCGAAAACGGAATCCTGTTCGGTCGCGTTTTGGATATTAAAGATACGATTACCTTTCAGGGAAAAACTGTTGAGGAAGCGAGTCAGGCATTTCGGGACTCTGTTGATGACTATCTGGAGTTTTGTGACGAACTCGTAGGAGCAGTTTGCGAACCGCCCTTACAGGGGAATTAATTGCCGATAAATCCAGAAATTTAAACGAATTTTATATGATGCGAGTTTTACTTCTCTATTTCCAAATGGTCGGATTAGAAAAGATGAACGATCGCGCGATCGCCCCACCTGACATTCATTGGGAAATGGCGATGGAATACGTTTTGCAGAAAAACGCCGAACTTTATCAAAGATTGCG
>JBNGCR010000073.1:6937-23513 GCA_050045915.1 Limnospira sp. | reverse complement strand
TGCGCGCTCGTATAGTTACAAAACCTATAAAAGGGAGTCGGGAGTCGGGAGTCGGTCGTAGAGAGATTGATCATTCCCGGCGTGTTACCACGCCAGCGCTCGTTGCTATACATCAAATAAAATTGATAAATTGACCTCGGTTTTTCGCCCCGTACATTCTCCGTAAATTCTCATAAAAAATTAAGTTTTGCAGCTCGAATTTGTCTTATAATCCAAAATCAGATGACCGCGATCGCGACCGAAAGCAGCAGCGATCGCGAGTTTCATCCCTGGCAATTAAGAACGATAAATAGAAGCCGCGAGGAGAGTTTTTCCCGATGACCCAAGCCAAACCCCAAGAAATGAAAGTCAACTCCGATTTGGAGCAGGAAGTATTGGAGCGGTACAAATCCGGCGCGAAAGCCGTCCAACCGTCCCTCTGCTGTCCGACATCCTACGATAACAATTATCTGGAAATTTTGCCCCAAGAAATTATTGATAAAGATTACGGGTGTGGCGACCCAACCCGATATGTCGAGCGAGGGGAAGTCGTCGTCGATCTCGGCTCGGGGGCGGGGAAAAATTGTTACATCATCGCCCAGAAAGTCGGGCGGTCTGGCCGGGTGATCGGAGTCGATTTCAACGATGAAATGCTGTCTTTATCTCGGAAATATCAGGACGCGATCGCCGAAAATTTGGGATATAAAAATACCGAATTTGTCAAAGGAAAAATTCAGGATTTGAGTTTAAACTTGGAGCAGGTTCAGGAGTGGTTGCAGGCTCACCCCATCGCCTCCGTAGAAGAGGTTTCGCGGTTCGAGGCAATGTGCGATCGCCTCCGCAGAGAAGAACCGCTGATTCCCAACGACAGTGTAGACGTGGTGGTATCTAACTGCGTCCTAAACCTCGTCCGTTCCCAGGATAAAAAACAATTATTTCGAGAAATTTATCGCGTCCTGAAACGGGGGGGACGGGCCGTCATTTCCGATATCGTCTGTGACGAATATCCGACCCCAGAAATGATCAACGATCCCGAATTGTGGAGCGGTTGCATTTCCGGGGCATTTCAGGAAGACGAATTTTTAGAAATGTTTGAAGAGGCGGGATTTTACGGCATCGAAATCCTGACTCGCCAAGAGGAACCCTGGCAGGCGATCGACGGGATCGAATTCCGATCGCTCACCGTTCGCGCCTACAAAGGCAAAGACGGGCCCTGTTTAGAACGGAATCAAGCGGTCATTTACAAAGGGCCGTGGAAACAGGTAATGGACGACGACGGTCACATTTTGTATCGGGGGCAGCGGATGGTTGTTTGCGACAAAACCTTCAAACTGTACGGCGATCGCAACAGCCCCTATCACGAAGATATTATCCCCATTTCCCCTTACCAAGAGATCCCTGTGGAGGAGGCGAAAGAATTCGACTGTCTGCAAAATTCCGTCCGCGATCCGAAGGTGACAAAGGGTGCGGATTATCGCGTCACCGCCGGCAATGATGGAGACTCTTGCTGCGAACCGTCCGGGTGTTGTTGAGGGTGACAGACTTTAAGTAGGGAGTAGGGGTTGAGATTCCCGATCGCCTCTTGCCTTTGGCCTCTCTTAATCCCCTTCTCCCTCCTCCGATTCTGACCAGACGACGACGCGATCGCGTCCCAAATCTTTGGCGCGATATAAGGCATTGTCGGCCAGCTTGAGCAAGTCGTCGATAGTTGTGGCGTGTTGGGGGAAACAAGCGACCCCAAAAGAGGCGGTAATTTGACCGAGATCTCGATTCTGATGTCGGAGTTGCAACTCTCGAATCCCCCGACATAAAACCTCGGATCGGGCGATCGCATTTTCCAGGGATGTAGCCGGCAAAATCAGGGTCAATTCTTCCCCGCCGTAGCGACAGGCGATATCCGAGGCACGGACATTTTCTTGCAGAAATTGGGCGATATTTTTCAAGACAATATCCCCCGCTTCGTGGCCAAATTTATCATTAAAACGCTTGAAATAGTCGATATCGACCATAATAATAGACAGCGGATTTTGGCTGCGTCGAGCTTTGGCAAATTCTCGATTCAGGGTTTCTTGGAGATAGCGGCGGTTGAAGAGTCCGGTGAGGGGATCGCGGATACTTTCCAAGCGCAATTGTTCCTGGAGTTTCAGGTTAGAAAGGGCGAGGGATAACTGTTCGGCGACGGCGCGAGCCAGTTGTTCTTGGGATAGCAAATTCGGCGACGGGAGTTGAGTTCTCAAATAGAACAGTCCCCAAATTTTAGTTTGGGCGATCAGGGGAATGCACAAGGTATTGAAAGGGGGCGGATCGAGGTGGACGTGCTGACAAAATAACCCCGGTTGTCGGTAGTTGCCGGCGTGAATTTGGCCGCGTCGCAGCGCCCAACATTGTTTGAGGTTGAATTGAATTTCGCTTTCGCGGAGGTTGCCGAAGGTGGAAATCGCCTCTAAATTTGCCCTATCGCCCTCAAAATCGGCGTTATTTTCAATTAGCAAAACCGCGCCGGAAAACTGCGGAAACAGTTGTTTGAGAAATTCCGCGATCGCCCCGTACCCGTCCTCAATCTTGTCGCAAGCCTGCAGGAATTCCATCATGTGGCTGATAATTTCCATTTCTTGGTTGCGCTGCTTCAGGCGCTGGTAAGTTTTTTGCAATGCCTCCTCCGTCTGTTTCCGTTCCGTCAAATCGGTCGCCGTTCCCAAGATTTCTTTCACCTTCCCATCATCGGTGCGGCTGAAAATCACGTCCCGGCTGAACAGCCAACGCCACTGTCCGTCAGACCGTTGCAATCTATATTCCATGGAATAGATCTCGCCATCTTGCGCCCGTCCCAAGTTCCGAAAGTGGTCTTGAACGGCTTTGCGATCGTCCGGATGAAGATTTTGTTTTAAGAAATTATCGCCCATGTCCCTGATTTCATCGGGGGTGTAGCCCAGCACGTCCCGGATGCTTTGATTGACATAAATATTTCGGCATTGAATGACATTGTGGATGTAAAGAATATTGGGAAGAGTGTCCGTTATTTTTTGGATGAAAACGTTACTTTCTTGTAACTTCATCATCGCCCGTTTTCCCTCGGTAATATCTTCGATGATACCCGCAAATCGATAAATATTTCCCGACTCATCCTTCACCGGAAAGACCCGGGCTTCTACCCATCGAATTTCACCGTCCGGGCGGATGATCCGATACTCCTCATCGAAGGGATTCGGCCCCTGAATTTGACCCAGGTAAGCCTGGGCAATCCGCTCCCGATCTTCCGGATGTACCGACTCCATCCAAATCCGAGGATTGCGGTAGAGATTCTCGCAGCTTTGTCCCCAAATGGCTTCATAGGCGGGATTGACGTAAAGCATTTCTTGACCGTCACAAGACGTAATGACGAAAACTTCCCGGACTGCCTCGGCAATTTGTCGGAATTTCTCCTCACTTTCTTTGAGGGCAATTTCGGCATTTTTTCGTTCGGTAATATCGATCATGATGCCCTGAATGAACTGGGGTTGTCCGCCCTCATCCATGACAACTCGGGCGCGATCGCGCACCCAGAGAACCTCACCCGATCGCGACAAGATTCGATATTCCACCGTAAATCCCTGATCGCCTGCGATTCCGAGACGAATTTCCTGCAAAACCCCATCGCGATCGTCGGGGTGTATCCGTTCCATCCAAAAATTCGCATTTTCCAGCCACTCCTCGGGGGAAAATCCCAACAGGCGTTCAATTTGGGGGCTAATGTAAAGGGTGGAACAAATCTCGTCGAAAGATGCCGTATAGGTCGCCGCCGGCATCTGTTCGATCAGGCGGCGATATTTGGCCTCCGAAGCGCTGAGGGCGATTTCCGCCAGTTTTTTGTCAGTGATATCCATCGCCAGACCGAACAGGCGCACCACCTGTCCCCGGGAATCCATTTCCACTTCCCCCCGGGCTCTCAAATATCGCATCTCGCCGCTGGGACGGAACAGGCGATATTCGACGTTAAACGGTTCTGCCATCGTCAACGTTCGCCTCAATTGTTCTTCGTGAATGAAGCGGTCATCCGGGTGAATGATCTCCACAAGTTCTTCCAGACTCGGGTGGGGCTGAGTCGGGTCGATGCCGAAGATTTTAAACACCTCTTCCGACCAAGTAATTTGGCGGGAAACCGCATCAAATCCCCAAGTTCCAATGCTGGCAATTTTTTGGGATTGGAGGAGGTTTCGGGTCGTTTGATAGAGTGCTAATTCGGTTTGTTTGCGCTTGGTAATATCCTCAGCGACATAACAAAAACGGATGCGATCGGAGTCGGAATTGAGAATGGGGTTAGCCGTCGCTAATATACAATATTCAGCCGTGGCGGTGGAGTGGACGTACTCGAATTGAACGGGCTTTCCGAGCTTTTGACTCTGCCGGTAATGGTTCAACCACAGCGCGATCGTGGATTCAGGAATGCCGATTTGACTCGACTTTTTATTCTTGATTTCCTCTGGAAGAATGCCAAAAAAACCGGCGGTCGCATTATTATCCCAGATGTGCAGGATGTCATCTTCGAGGAGTTCCACTACCCCCATCATCAGGGTCGTGCTGTTGTAGAAGCTATTGAGAATTGCCTCCCGTTCTTGCAGCGCCATTTCGGCTAATTTGGGATTGGCTAAAATAAAATTGCCTTCCAAATCGAGTTCGCCGATTCCGATATCCGCTTCATCAAAGATGACGCGAAACCGTTGTTCACTCTCCCGGAGAGCCGCTTCCATTTGTTTGCGATCCGTGATATCCGTCATCAGGGCAAGAGAGCCTTGATATTCGTCACTGTGGCTGAAAATAGGCGTTCCTGAAACCAACACCCAGATCGGATCGCCATTTTTGCAAATGAATTTAAAATCGTGGGTTTCTCCGACCTCTTGCCGGCGACTTCTGAGATTTTTGGTGGCGAAGTTTCGATCGCCTTCATCCATAAATTTCATGAAAGATTGACCCAGCATTTCCTCCACCGTATATCCCAGCATTTCCGCCATGTGCCGGTTGACAAATGTGGTGATCTGATTTTCATCGACGATCCAAACCCCTTCCAGGGTCGTTTCGACAATTTGCCGGTAGCGTTCCTCGCTTTCTTGCAGTGCTCGTTCCGCCCGCTTGCGATCGCCAATATCGATCCAGTAGCCCACAAATTCCAGGGGATTTCCCGCTTCGTCCCGCACCAGTTTGAACTCATCTCGAATCCAGCGATAGGAGCCGTCCCGATGCAGAAAGCGATATTCGTAACAATGGCGATCGGGCAATTCCCGGGGACTCATTTCAAATACCCGATCCCGGTCGTCCGGGTGGATGCGATCGCGCCAAAAGTCCCCATCATCTTCAAAATTTTGGGCATCATAACCCAGAATATCCCGCACATTTTCGCTGACAAAGGTACTGCGATAATTCTCCGGTTCGCAACTGTAAATAATCGCCGAGCTGGAATTGAGCAAATAATTCAAACGCTCCCGGGCGAGTTGCAACTCTCGCTCCGTCTGCTTGCAATCTTCAATTTCGCACTTGAGTTCTTCGTTGAGGTGGGCTAATTCTGCCGTTTTCAATGCAACTTGCCCTTCCAGATCTTCCGCCAACTTGCGATAGGCTTCCTTCTGCTCTTCGAGTTCCAGTTCCGCCCGACGGCGATCGGTGATATCTTCCCCCGTGCCGATAATAAATTCTACCTCCCCAGCATCGTCAAATAAAACCGTATTCGACCAAGAAATCAGGCGGCGATCGCCCGTTTTCGTGACCCAGGAATTTTCGTAACAACTCATCGACCGACCCGACTGGAGCCGTGCAAACGTATTCCGCACCCCCTCAATCTCCGGTTCGGGAACCAACAGATCCCAAAAGACTCGGTTTTGCACCTCTGCCAAAGAATACCCCGTCGCCCTCACACAGGCTTGGTTAAATTTGACGATCCGCCCCTGCTGGTCCACAACGACGATCAAAGTGGCGACGGTATCGAGAATAGCCGTCGTAAAATCCCGCTCCTGTTGCAGTTCCAACTGGCTTTGGCTGCGTTCGATCCGGATCAGTTGGGTGCGACTGTGATGGATCTGTTCGAGCCGTTCCGCCTGCAGTTGGCAGACTTCCTGCTGCAGAGCCCGGACTGTGTGGTAGAGTTCCACGGGGCTGAGGGTTTGCAGCAAACTGGTTTGGGTGACGATCCCGAGCAACTCTTCCCGTTCGTCACACACCACCAGGCGGCTGACGCGCCGCCGCCGCATTTCCTGGTGAGCCGTCCACAGGTGGTCCGTGGGGCGCAAGCTCCACAGGGGCGCACTCATGATTTGGGCCGCCGTCACCCGCCGGAAGTCGAGCCCGAGGGCTTGAAACTGCACGATATCCCGCTCCGTGACGATCCCTACCGGACGAGGCGATCGCGACGAGGCGATTTGGGGTCCGACAATCACCACGCAACTGACCCGATATTCCGTCATCAGCCGCGCCAGTTCCAACACCGACGCACCGGGCAGGGCGTGGATCACCTCCGGCGTCATGGCCTCTCCGACCTGACGCAGTTTGAACAAATCGGCGGGTTGCAACCGGGCGCGGATGCTTTCCGAAGCGATCAGTCCCGTCAGTTCGCCCATTTCGGATACCACGGGGAGATGCCGAATCCGATGTTGGTGCATCAGGGCGATGGCCGTAAAAATATTCTGGCCCGGACGGGTTTGCAGGGCAATCAAATCCCGGGTCATGACCTCCCCCAAGGTCAGCTCCTCCAAGTTCTGGTACTGCGTGGCCAGACGCACCAAATCTCGCTCGGTGAGCAGCCCCACCAGCCGGGACCCCTCGACGGCCAAAACGCAACTGCCCCGAATTTCCAGGGCCGACCCCGAGGCTGTGTCCAACAGGTCGCAACTCCCCCGCTCTCGACTCATCAGCGAAATGACATCCGTCAAAGCAATTTGGGGGTCTGCCGTCAGCGGGTGGGGGTCGATGGCGGTATCTAACGACAGAGTGGACAGGAGATAGCTTGAGCTGGTCATGGAATTGATGTTACAGAATAGGGACAATAGGCAGAATTGAACCGGCTCGATCAGGGAAAAAGGTGCGGTGCAGACATCGAACTCGGCAGACCCTACAGGAGATAGAGAATCGGAGTAACACAGCCGGCAGTCTGGTTATGTACGGACTTCTACATTCTAGGAGTTTGTGAATTGCCCTCCTGAATTGAAGGCAGGATTAAGATAGACAGGATTCTGACCCGAGAACTCGATCTTAAGCCCCGCCCTTTCCGGGCGACTTTTTAGAACCGTTCGTGGTACACTCATCTGAACCCGGTGCAAGGGTCAATTCGTCGGCAGCCCGCCCGATCTGGGTCAGTACGATGTCAAGCGATATCGGTGCGCCCGGGGCGAAAGACCTCTATTAAAACCCATGCACTCCAAAGCGTTCTGATACCAGAAAAATCAAGCATTCTCTGTGATGCAACAAAATGTACCGTGGGTTCCACGGAAACATAAAGCCCGGGGCTGGTGTACAGAGGTGCAAAAGGTAAATCGACAAACCCCGAATCCCCGCCTATGGGAGGGCGGGGAGCGCAAACATTCACGCTCAAAACATTTTTTATGAGATACTTTGTTTCACGCCTGCTCGCCTTAGTTATGGTTGTCGCCATTACCCTCGTGGGATGCGGTAGTGCCGCCGACGGCTTAACGGGAAATTATAGTCAGGATACTTTAGCCGTCGTCAATAGTTTGAGAACGGCGATCGAACTGCCCGAAGATGCTCCGGAAAAGAGAGCTGCCCAAGCGGAAGCCCGGACGCTGATCAACAGCTTCGCCTCCCGCTACCGCCGCGATCCGGCCGTCGCCAATCTGGCATCCTTCACGACGATGCGGACGGCATTGAACGCCCTCGCCGGACATTACAGTTCTTATCCCAACCGCCCGGTTCCGGATAAACTCCAGCAACGTCTGGAACAGGAGTTCAAGCAAGTTGAGGCATCGATCAAACGGGGTGCCTGAGCCGATCTCAGAAGTTTTCGACTCTCAGACCGACTGACAGACTGAAGCAACTCAATTTTCTAGTAATGATTTGGAGTTGCTTCCGTTTCTTTTTGTGAACCCATGTCCGAATCTTCGATCGCCCTAACCTCCCCCCGAAAAGCCCTGAAACCAACCCTGGCGGGGGTGTTTCTGGCTGTATTACTATCGCCCCTGCCGATAACGGCGGCGCGATCGCAAACCCAGGCTTACTGCCGCCTGTCCCCGGATGCGATCGCCCAAAAAGACAGCCTCCGCCAAGCCGCCCGGGCCGGAGATCCCACCGTCGAACAGCAGTATAACGATCTCCTCACCCAGCACGCCCAGGCGGTGGACCGCTGTCGCCGGCAGAGTCGCCCCCAAAATCAGGCGATCTGGGTGAGACTCTACGAGTGCGACACCCGACCGGGAGCCTTGGATCGGCTGTTGGACGACATCATCAATAAGGGGTACAACCAAGTTTATCTGGAGGTATTTTACGACGGCCAGGTGTTGCTCCCCGCCGCCGACAACCCCACAGTTTGGCCTTCCGCGATGCGATCGCCCGGTTTGGAACGGGCGGATCTGTTGGCCGAAACCATCGAAAAAGGCCGGCGGCGGGGATTACAGGTTTACGCCTGGATGTTCATGCTCAATTTCGGCTACACTTACACCCTGTTGGGCGATCGGCAGCAGGTTCTCGCCCGCAACGGTGCCGGGGAAACCACCGTCAGCGCCGACGTAGACGCCACCAACCGCGACGATTTCGGCGAAAGCTACGTCAACCAAGGCTTCGTCGATCCCTACAACCTCCAGGGGCGTCAGGATTACGATACCCTTTTGAGCGCCGTCCTGAGCCGCCGTCCCGACGGCGTTTTGTTTGACTACGTTCGCTATCCCAAAGGCCTCGGTGCCGAATCCGTCGCCACCCGCGTCAAGGATCTGTGGATTTACGGCGACACCTCCCTGGAAGCCTTCATGCAACGCCCCAATACCGACAGGGGCAGCGCTCTCCTGCGACGCTATCTCGAACAGGGCTATCTGACCGAAAATGATGTCAACCGCATCCGCCAACAATACTCCGATTCCGATTCCGAAGCCGAAGACGAACAATCCCCAGAAAACAAAGGGGAAGCCCCCCCGTGGCCCGACGAGACGGCTTTGCCCGCCCTCGCCGGGATTCCCCCCCTTGGGGATACTTTCAACCTGCAATTGTGGCGGTTGAGTGTCGCCCACGCGCAGCAGGGGGTGATCGACTTTTTGAGCAATGTCAGCCAAACGGTGCGATCGCGCAACATCCCCGCCGGCGCCGTCTTTTTCCCCGAAGGCAACCGCCGCATCGGCGGACAGGGATTCGACTCCCGCCTCCAACCTTGGGATCGCTTCCCATCTTCGATACAATGGCATCCGATGGCTTACGGCGTCTGCGGAACCACAAGTTGCATCGTCGAACAGGTGCAAACCGTCGCCACCGGGGCTCCCCCCGGAACCCAAATTATCCCCGCCCTCGCGGGAGACTGGGGCCAGTCTATCAAAAACCGCCCCCCTCTGGAAACCCAGATGCGCGACATCATCAACGCCGTTCCCCAGATTCAATCCGTCAGCCATTATTCCTACGACTGGCAGGAACCGGAAATCACCCGCGATCGCAAATTTTGCCAATAATTGGGGTGTGGGGAGAGTTGGGGTGTGCTCGGTGCTCGGTGGGGTGTGGGGAAAGTGAAAAGTGAAAAGTCACCTATTCCCTATTCCCTACTCCCTATTCCCTCAAATTGTCGTATCCAAAACAGGAGTAAGTATTTTGAAAAGCGCACAACCTCAACAAGGTTTACCCGCAATTATTCTCGGTATCGTCGCTGCAGCAGCCCTTCTCATCGGCCTCAATTCCTTCGTGATCATCACCCCCGGTCAAGCGGCTGTGTTGAGCATTTTGGGAAAAGCCCAGGATGGCGCGCTGTTGGAGGGGTTGCACTTCAAGCCGCCCCTGGTTTCTGCGGTGGATATCTACGATGTCACCGTGCAGAAATTTGAAGTTCCAGCCCAGAGTTCCACCAAGGATTTGCAGGAGCTTTCCGCCAGTTTCGCGATCAACTTCCGCCTCGATCCGGTGAACGTGGTCAAGATCCGCCGGGAACAGGGAACCCTGCAAAATGTCGTCTCCAAAATTATCGCCCCCCAGACTCAGGAATCCTTCAAAATTGCGGCGGCAAAACGGACCATTGAAGAGGCGATTACCCAACGGGAACAACTGAAAGCTGATTTTGATTATGCTCTGGTTTCTCGATTGGATAAGTATGGCATTATCGTATTGGATACCAGTGTGGTTGACCTAGCCTTCTCCCCGGAATTTGCCCGGGCGGTCGAGGACAAACAGATCGCCGAACAGCGATCGCAGCGAGCCGTTTATGTGGCGCGGGAAGCCGAACAGCAAGCCCAGGCGGATATCAACCGGGCCAAAGGTCGCGCCGAAGCCCAGCGGCTGTTGGCGGAAACCTTGAAAGCTCAGGGGGGTGAATTGGTGCTGCAAAAAGAGGCGATCGAAGCGTGGCGCCAGGGCGGCTCTCAGATGCCGAAGGTGCTGATCCTCGGGGACTCGAAGAGCAGCGTTCCTTTCTTGTTTAATGTCGGCGATATTGCCGAAGAAGCCCAGTAATTGGGGTGTGAGGCGATCCGCAGATTACGCAGATTACACAGATTGAATTGAGTTGAAAATCGATCAGTGGAATTTGGGTGATTTGCCGGAGGATGGGGGTGTGGGATGTCGTGAAATTCCCATTCCCCCCTCCGCGATCGCCGATTTTAAGGATTTCACAGATGGCGCAGATTACGGATTCTGTGGATTCAGATTGTTATAATTGATAATCTATCAATTGATAAAATTTTTATTTTTGGCGTTTGAATATGAATATTTTAACTCTGCGATCGGTTCAAAAAGATTTCGGCACCAAGGAAATTCTCAGGGATGCAAACTTGAGTTTGGGTGCGATGGATAAAGTGGGTTTGATTGGCACGAATGGCTCGGGAAAATCGACCCTCCTGAAAATGATCGTCGGCGCCGAACCTACCGACGGGGGGGAATTGTGGGTCAATCCGAAAATTAAATTAATTTACCTGCCCCAACAGCCGGAACTCGACGAAAATAATACCGTTTTGGAGCAGGTTTTTGCCGACAGCGGCGAGAAATTGCATTTGATTCAAGAGTACGAAGACTTATCCCGAAAAATTGCCAAATTCCCGGAAGATGAAAGCCTGATGACCCGCTTTTCCGAGGTCATGCAGCGCATGGATTCTAGCAACGCTTGGGAGTTGGAAACCCAGGCGAAAATTATTTTGACGAAACTGGGTATCGAAGATTTTGATGTCAAAGTCGGCACCCTTTCCGGGGGTTATCGGAAGCGGATTGCCCTGGCGGCGGCGCTGCTGCGGGAACCGGATGTTTTGTTGATGGACGAACCGACGAACCATTTGGATGCCATGTCTGTGGAGTGGCTGCAGGATTATTTGAACGGGTATCGCGGCGCACTATTTTTAATTACTCATGATCGCTATTTTTTGGATCGCGTCACCAACCGCATTGTAGAAATCGATCGCGGCGATTTGTTCACCTACTCCGGCAACTATTCTTACTATTTGGAAAAAAAGGCGGAAATGGAAGATGTCGCCGCCGGCCAGCAGCAAAAGCACCGGGGCGTATTGCGGCGGGAATTGGAGTGGCTGCAGCGGGGGCCGAAAGCCAGAAGCACCAAACAAAAAGCCCGGATTCAGCGCATCGAAGGGATGCAGGAAGTCGAATTTAAACAGGCGGTGGGGAAAGTGGAAATTTCCACCCCCGGACGCCGCATCGGCAAAAAAGTGATCGAATTGGAAAATATCTCCAAATCCTACGACGGCCAAACATTAATTAAAGACTTTACCTACACCTTCAGCCCCCAAGATCGCATCGGCATTATCGGCGGCAATGGCGCGGGAAAATCCACCCTTTTGGACTTGATCGCCGGCCGCACCGAACCCGATGCCGGAACGGTCGAAATCGGCAGTACCATCCACATCGGCTACTTCGACCAACATTCCGAAAACCTGCTGGAAGCGATGAACGAAAATCAGCGGGTTATTGATTATTTAAAAGAAGTCGCCGAATACGTCACCACCGCCGACGGGACTCAAATTAGCGCCTCCCAAATGTTGGAGCGATTTCTGTTTCCCCCCGGACAACAATATGCCCCCCTGCACAAACTTTCCGGGGGAGAAAAGCGGCGGTTATTCTTGCTGCGGGTATTGATGGGGGCGCCCAACGTGCTGATTTTAGACGAACCCACCAACGATTTGGACGTGCAAACCCTATCGGTTTTAGAAGAATATTTGGAAGAATTCAACGGGTGCGCGATCGCCGTTTCCCACGATCGCTATTTCCTGGACCGCACCGTTGACATGATTTTCGCCTTCGAGTCCGCCGGAGAAGTCCGCCTCTACCCCGGTAACTATTCCGTCTATCTGGATTACAAACAGGCCGAAGAAGCTCGAAAAGCCGAGGAACAAATCCAGGTCGCCACCCCCCAAAAAGCGACAGAACCGGAACCCCCAAAATCCCCCCGCTATTCCTGGGGAAAAGACGGCCGGCGGAAACTCTCCTCGAAGGAGCGGCGGGAATATGAAAAACTCGAAAACGCGATCGCAGAACTGGAAGAAAAAAAGAGCCAAATTGAAGCCGAACTCTACACCGCACCCCCCGCCTCCGTGAGTCGGGTGCAGGAATTACACCATCAAGTCGAATCCCTCACGGGAGAAATCGATCGCGCAACAGAACGGTGGATGGAGTTGGCAGAAATCGATTCTCAAGATTAAAGAAGTAGCGGTAGACAACTTTCTGAGTCGGTGCGTTCCCACCGATGAATCGATTGGGGGACGCAGGCGAGTTGAGGGAACGCACCCTACAACTTTTTGAGTTTCAGCCGCCAGCGGAACGCCCCCGGACGCCCCGGATGTTCGGCGCAGCGGATATCGACGGACCAAGACGGGTGGGTGTGGGTGGGGGAAATTTTATGCAGTTTGCCATCCCTATCGAATCGGAGGGGTTCCTTGCAGTTCGGACAGTGGGGGGTGGAATTTCTGTAGCCGCCGAACTCGTACCGACAGACGGGACAGCGATCTTGAACCCGGTTGCGATCGACCCACGAAAGCAGGCCGTAAAGTGCCAGAATGACGACAATGGGAAGGAGTGGTAGAACGGCGAGAGTCAATAAAAGCAGTCGTCCCCAACTCAGCCACCCCAAACCCACGGCGCCGAGGAGGCCCGCGGCTGACAAAACTATCAGCCCCAAAATCAGGCCGGAAAGTGGAATCTCCAATTCAAAACCGGGACGGTCAGGATTCATGAACATTTCCCTCGGGTCGTATATATCGGATGCTGGAAAACCGGGTTTCTGAGAACACCTCCAATTTCAATACCAGCTTTTGGTTTCTGAATTGGCAAGAAACTCAAATCAGGGCCCCTGGCTTGCGCCCCTACAATTCCGACGCCCGACACCTTAATTAATCCGGCAAAATCGCCCCCCGCAGATCCGCATCCCGCAAATTAGTGTGATAGAGCACCGTATCCAACAGGACGGCCTCGATCAAATTAACGCCGCTGAGATTCGACCAATTGAGCTTTGTGCGGTAGAGTCGGGCGCGGCTGAGGTTGGCGCCCCGCAGGATCGTCCAACTGACGTTCGCTCCCCGCAAATTGGCTTCGCTCAAGTTGGCGTCGCTCAAATCCGCGCCCACCATCGTCACCCGGCTCAAATCCGCCTCGTGGAAGTTGGCACCCGAGAGCATCGCGCCGCTGAGGACGGCGTGGATGAGGTTAGCCCCCTCCAGGGTGGACTCCCGCATGATCACGTTGGTGAGATTGGCGTTTTCCAGGTTGGCTCCGCTCAAATTGGCTTTGAGCAAATTCGTCCGAATTAACGTGCTGTTGGAAAGATTCGCGCCGATAAAATTAGCCGAGGTGAAATTCGCTTCCGCCAAATTGGCGTCGCTGAGATTCGCTTGATTTAACGTGACATTCCGGGACGCTGAACCCCGCAGACTCGCCCCCGTCAGCTTGGCGCGGGTAAAGTTGGCGTCCGTCAAATTGGCGCCGATCAAGTTGGCATCGGACAAATTGGCATCCGTGAGATCCACCCCCATGAGTTTCGCCTCGCGGAAGTTGACCCCAGTCAGATTGGTATTGATGAAGGTTGTATTTTCTAGGTTGGCCCGGACAAAATTAACCTCCTGGAGATCCATCCCGCTGAGATCGACTCCAGTTAGGTTGACGGATCGAAATAGTCTCTCTCCCGATTCATATTGCTTGAGTAGTTCTTCAACCTCCATCTTGATTGACCTCACGAATGATTGCTCTGCTGTAGTTACTTTCTGTCTCTATCATCCCCGATCGCGATTCGGGATTGTCATCCTCCCTCATTTCCCGATGACGTGAAATCCGGCTGGGGAGTTCGGGACAAGATCCACCGTTAACCGATGATTTCCGGAAAATGATGATTTGCAAACCTTAAGAAATTGGGGATCGCGGGGGAATAAAGACGGCGTTAGATTGTAGGATCGAAAGACAAGCCAGCCGTCAGACACTAGAAAAACGAGGGTGGCGGGGGGGTTCAGCCCCATGCAACACAACACCATACCACGAGTGCGATCGCACGCCGATCGATAGGGGAATCAGGAATGTCGGATAATTTTAGAAGCAAAGCCATCACCCAAGGCAACCAACGCACCCCGAACCGCGCCATGTTGAGGGCGGTGGGATTCGGAGATGAAGATTTTAACAAACCTATCGTTGGCATCGCCAACGGCTACAGCACCATCACCCCCTGCAATATGGGGTTGAACGATTTAGCCCTGCGGGCGGAAGCCGCCCTGAAGCAGTCGGGGACTATGCCGCAGATGTTCGGGACGATCACCGTCAGCGACGGGATTTCGATGGGGACGGAGGGGATGAAATATTCCCTGGTGTCGCGGGAGGTGATCGCGGATTCGATCGAAACCGCCTGCAATGCCCAGAGTATGGACGGCGTGCTGGCGATTGGCGGGTGCGACAAAAATATGCCGGGGGCGATGATCGCGATCGCCCGCATGAACATCCCGGCAATTTTCGTCTACGGCGGCACGATCAAACCCGGCCACTACGACGGGCGGGATCTCACCATCGTCAGCGCCTTCGAGGCCGTCGGAGAGCACAGCGCCGGAAAAATGCCCGACGAGGAATTGCTGGCCGTCGAGCGCCACGCCTGCCCGGGGGCGGGGTCTTGCGGTGGGATGTACACCGCCAACACCATGTCCTCGGCCTTCGAGGCGATGGGGATGAGTTTGATGTACTCTTCCACGATGGCCGCCGAAGATGCGGAAAAGGCCGAGAGTACGGAAAAATCGGCGGCCGTCCTGGCCGAAGCGATCCGTCAGCGGATTCTCCCCCGGCAAATCTTGACCCGCAAAGCTTTTGAAAATGCGATCGCCGTGATCATGGCTGTGGGCGGTTCGACCAACTCCGTGTTACATTTACTCGCGATCGCCGATACGGCGGGGGTAGAACTGACCCTGGACGATATCGAAACCATCCGCGGCCGGGTGCCGGTGCTCTGCGACCTCAAACCCAGCGGCCGGTTCGTCACCACCCAATTTCACCAAGCGGGCGGCGTCCCCCTGGTGATGAAAATGCTGTTGGAACACGGACTCATCCACGGCGACGCCCTGACGATTACCGGCAAAACCGTCGCCGAACAGTTGGCGGACATCCCCAGCGAACCGGACCCCAACCAGGAAGTCATCCGCCCCTGGGATAACCCCATGTATGCCCAGGGACATTTGGCAATTCTCAAAGGAAATTTGGCGATCGAGGGTTCGGTGGCGAAAATTACCGGGGTGAAAAATCCCAAAATCACCGGCCCTGCGCGGGTGTTCGAGTCCGAGGAAGACTGTCTCGACGCGATTCTGGCCGGAAAAATCACAGCCGGAGATGTGGTCGTGGTGCGCTACGAAGGCCCGGTGGGTGGCCCAGGAATGCGGGAGATGTTGGCACCCACTGCGGCGATTATCGGCGCGGGTTTGGGCGATTCTGTCGGTCTGATTACGGACGGGCGCTTTTCGGGGGGAACCTACGGCATGGTCGTGGGCCACGTCGCCCCGGAAGCCGCGGTCGGGGGTGCGATCGCCCTCGTTAAAGAAGGGGACAGCATCACCATCGACGCCCACCAGCGGTTATTGCAAATTAACATTTCCGACGAGGAGTTGGCGGCGCGGCGGCAACAGTGGCAACCCCCCAAACCCCGCTATACCAAGGGCGTTTTGGCGAAATATGCCAAGTTGGTGTCCACCAGCAGCCGGGGCGCGGTAACGGATTTGGATTTATAGCGATCGCGCCCCCCTAGCCCCCCAATTTTGGGGGGAACCGGAAGCCCCCCTAACCCCCCAATTCTGGGGGGAACCGGAAGCCCCCCTAACCCCCCAATTCTGGGGGGAACCGGAAGCGGGACTCCCCTCGCCCAGAATTGGGAGAGGGGCTGGGGGAGAGGGCCTGAGCGATCGCGCCCCCCTAACCCCCCAATTTTGGGGGGAACCGGAAGCGGGACTCCCCTCGCCCAGAATTGGGAGAGGGGCTGGGG
>JBNGCR010000073.1:0-6837 GCA_050045915.1 Limnospira sp. | reverse complement strand
GAGAGGGCTTCAAAACTCAAATTAAAGCCCTACCTGTTCCGATATCCACTTTAAATAAGCGGGCAAACCGGCGGCGAGGGGCACGGCCAAAATTTCGGGGACTTCGTAGGAGTGGAGTTGGCAAATTTTCGCTTCTAAGGCTTCAAATCTGCTCAGATCGGTTTTAATGATTAATTGCCATTCGTCCTCCGAACACACTTCGCCCTTCCAGGTATAGATCGAATGAATCGGAGTTAAACCCACACAAGCCGCCAGCTTGGCTTCCACCAAACCTTTAGCGATCGCCTCCGCTTCGGTGCGCGACCCCGCAGTTACCAGCACGATACCGTAATTTTCTGCCATATTCAACTGAAAATGTGCGTCGCTCTCCAAAAGTAGGATGCGTTAATGAAATGTAACGCATCAATATCCAAAAGTAGGGTGCGTTAATGAAATGTAACGCATCAATATCCAAAAGTCACCCACCCTATGAAGAGCTTGCGTTCTGGGGCGCGAACGGCAACAATATTAAAGTTAATTTTTGGGATACTCCTCAAACTTCAGGGGAAAATTTCAGCTACGCTGCGTGTGACCGTTTTCGCCCATTCCGGAGCATCAAGATGACGAACTCTCCAAATCCCACTCCAGAACCCACGCCGCGCCCGGTTCGACGTTGGCGACGTCGGCTGATTTGGGGGGGAGTCGGCCTGGGTGTGACTTCGATCGCGATCGCGGGAGGTGTCAGTTGGTTCGTCTACACCCGCCTGACGCCACTGATTGCCCAAGCCCTGGAAAACAGCCTCCAGCGTCCCGTAGAAGTCGGATCGGTGGAGAGTTTCGGGATCATCCGCGTTCGGTTCGGACCCTCGGTCATTCCTCCCACAGAGACAAACCCCAACACCGCCTCAGCAGAAGCGATCGAAGCGACCATTTCCATCCTGTCCCTATTCCAACCGGCGGTTCGCCTCGATTTGACAGTGATCGATCCGGAAGTCTATCTGGAAGAAGACGCAGCCGGAAATTGGATCAGAACTGAACTCCAACAGGGGGAAGCGGGTCCGTTAACCATCGAAATCGGCACCGTTCGCGTGCGGAATGCCAACGTGCAATTGATGCCCCAAACCCTGTTAACCGCCCCCGTCCGGGAAGATCCGGTGACGCTGGAAGTCGATCGCCTCGCCCTGGACATCAGCGACAATAATGATCGCATTCAGGGCAACGTCAGCGGCCAATTTTCCCGGGGCGGCGACTTCCGGTTGAAAGGAAATGCGGTCATTTCCGAGGGCGACATCGAAGCGGAACTCGATGCCGACGACCTGGCTTTACCGCAACTGGCATTACTCCTCCCAACTCCCGGATTTGCCCTGCAACAAGGGGACGCGGACGCCGATTTGAGGGTAAAACTCGACGATTTTCAGCCGACCGGAATTTGGGGAAATCTGCAACTCGAACAACTTCGGGCCGATGTAGAAGCCCTTTCGGAACCCGTCCGCGTCGAAACCGGCGACTTTCGCTTCACCGGAAACCAAGCCATCATCCGAGAGTTAGATGCCAGCTTGGGAGAGGTGACGGCGACCTTGCGGGGGACGGTGACGACGGACGACGAGTTCGATTTCCGACAGACCGAATTTGATTTGAGGGCAAATGTAGAGCCCGTCACGTTTTCCACATTATTAGAAACGGTGGAGGGGCAGTTGGAAGAACCGATCGCCCTACCCGTTCCAATTTCCGGGGAAGTGGGGGCGGAAATCAATTTGACCGGCCGTTTGCAGGAACCGACTGTTTTGATCGCGATCGCCACCACCGCACCCACCCGGATTGATCGCGTCCCCTTCGATAATATTTCCGTACAATTGGGGGCCACCGCCGCCCTGACGGACGAATTTAATTTGGCATCCGATCCGATAGTCGCGATCGACGAGTTGAATATCCAGCCGGCGGCGGGGGGAGAAATTACCGGGGAAGGGGCGATCGTCTTGGACGGACTGACGGAATTGCTGGCGACAAAACCGGCCGAAACCGAGGTAGAACCGGCCGAAGAATTTCCCCTCAATCCCACTATTGAATTGAGTTTAAATGTTGATCGCATCGACGGCGACGCGATCGCCCGACTGTTGGAAATTCCCCCCAATTTGACGTTGGGAGAAATTTCGGCAGATGCCCGACTTTCCGGCGAGATCGACGAACTCACGGGAGAGGTTTCATTTCGCCTCCCGGGGGCGACCTATCCAATTTTTGGAGCAGCTAAATTCAACGGCAGCCGAGTTGACGGGACGGTGCGGGTCGCCGATGGGACGGTAGATATTGATGCCAAATTGCAGGATAATAACAATTGGAATGCGGCGATTGATGCCAATCAATTAGCGCTCGAAACTGTGGTCAATTTGGGATTGCCTTTGGCGAACTTGCCACCGAATATTAGGGAAAAAATATTTCAATTAGACTTAAGACAAGAAAGAATTGATTTAACGGCAAATATTTCCGGTTCCACAGAAAATCTGAATCTGGATGCGATCGCGGCGAACGGTGACATCAGACTCGGCATCGCGGACGGTTCAATTAATACCGATTTTCGGTTATCTGAGGGACAGTTCGGAGCCGATTTCGACATCAATTCCCTTTCCCTTCCCAGATTGCTCGATCTGGGTTTGCCCTTCGCCAATTTTTCGCCGGAAATCGGGCGATCGCTGCAAACCCTCGACTTTCGGAACGGGACGGTATCGGCCCAGGGAACAGCCGTCGGAAATTTGGATAACTTGACCCTCGATGACATCACCGCCGACGCCACCGGAAGGATAGATTTGGGCAATATCGGCGGTTCAGTTTCCCTAGAAACTGCCCGCCTTATAAACGGTCAATTTAACATCCGTTTGGATGCCAACTCCATCGCCATCAATCCCTTTTTAAACACCGGATTATCCCTCGCAAATTTATCCCCGGAAGTGCGGGAACAGTTGCGGGAATCCGATCTGAGAAATTCTCGTTTAAATGGTGAATTTTTTGCCGCCGGAAAGGTTGCTAATCCGACTGACATTGACGGTCGTTTGAATAGTCTCATCAATCTCGGTAATTTCGGAGGCGAAATCATCGCCCAGGGACAGATCGATTCCGGCGCATTTCAAGGGACAGTCCAAACCAACGAAATCCCCCTCAACCCGTTGCTAGAATTGGGTTTACCCTTGGCGAACCTGCCCCCCGACGTGGCGGCGGAAATTCGCGCTTTAGATTTCGATAACGGCATCCTGCGGGGAGAAACGTCATTTTCCGGCAATTTGGCGACGTTGAGTCCCGAAAACCTGAATGTCACCCTGGACGGACGGATCGATTTGGGGGATGACGGGGGAATCGTCACCGCCACAGGCCGCGCCGAGAGGGGAGAGTGGACGGCGCGACTGGCGGGCGATCGCATCGCTTTGGGCCGATTTTCGGAATGGGTGGAAAATCTCACCGGGGTGCGATCGGCCCTCGGCGGGACGGGGTTGCTGGACCAGGCGGAAAATCTGCCCCTGCTGCGGGGACTGTTGGATACCGAGTTGACCGCTTCCGGTTCGGTGACGGAGTTCAACCGGGCGACGTTGGAGGCCGCGGCCCAGTTGCGGCTGACGGAATTGCCGATCCTGCGGGAACCCTTTGAAGCGGCGGCGACGTTGCGGGACGGACAGGTAGAACTCGAACGGGCCGAAACGCGACAATTCGGGGCGGACGGGATGTTCGCCCTGGAGTTCAGCGGGACAGGGTTGCCGAGTCTCTCCGACTTAAATTTAAACGTGCGGGTGTCCGATTTTGATTTAAATTCGCCTTTGGTGCAGACGGTATTGGCGACATTGCCCCCGGAAATTTTAGCCGGAGATGAACCGCCAGTGTGGGGTTCGGTGAGTTTTCAGGGAAAAGTAACAGGGCCGATTTCGGCGTTGAACCTGCGGGGGGACCTGCGGTTGGAGGATTTCGCCCTGCGGGGTTTGGAGTTCGATCCGGTGTTGGCTGGTGCCGTCGAGGCGGGATGGGGTGAGGGGGTGAATTTGGCTTTGGCGGGGGAAGTAGACCGGATCGAGTTGGCGTTGGACGATCGCTTTTTGCCCGAGTCGTTTTTGGTGCAACGGGGAGATGCGATCGCCCGCGGCACCACCCCCACCCGCAATACATTGCAGGTGGTTTTGGAAGATTTTCCCCTGACTCCCCTGGGGCTGGCTCCCCTGGCTCAGGCGGGAATCGGTCCGCTGGGGGGCAACGTTTCCGCCGAGGTGGCGGTGTCGAATTTCGCCAGTTTCGACCTGGGCCGCATCGACGCGACTGGAGAGGTATCGGTGGAACGTCCCAGTTTGGGCTATATTGAGGGCGATCGCTTCACCATTCAAGTCAACTTTGCCGACGGTATCGCCCGCCTCACGGATGGAGAACTACAACAGGGAGAAACGGTGGTTCTGATTTCAGCCCGGGCCAACGTCAACGATATTTTAACCGGGGTTTCTCCCGCAGACGGCGCCGCCCCCCCCTTTGAAGCCAATGTCACCATCCCCCAAGGCAACCTCCAAGACCTATTCGCCGCCCTCCACTGGTACGACTTGGAAGATATCGCCCGAGGCATCCAAACGCCCCTGTATGCGGGCGCGGCGGCTTTGAACACCGTGACCGTGGGACTGCCCGATCAGGCATCCCTCACCCAACAACTGCGATATTGGGCGGAAATTCAAGCCCTGTTGAAATGGGAAGAAAGCCAAAAACCCCAAGGACTGCCCCTACCCCCTTTAGAAGCAGTCAACGCCCCGTTTACCGGCGAAATCAACATCAGCGGTTCTCCCTCGGATATCACGGCGACGGCGGACATCCGGGGCGAGAATTGGATCTGGGGGCCGTACAAAACCGACGAATTCATTCTCCAGGCGAGTTTCGAGGACAATATCGTGCGAATCCTGCCCTTGAGATTGCGTTCCGATCAAACCCTGGTGGGATTTCAGGGGCAACTGGACCTCGATCGCCAAATTCCCTCCGGCCAGTTGCGGGTCAAAAATTTGCGCCTGGAGGAAGTGGAGGCGTTTTACGATATCCCGAACGTGGATTTGAGCGGACAGTTCAATTTGCGGGCGCTGTTTTCGGGCAGTTTGGAGAATCCCCGGGCGACGGGGGAATTTACCGTTATCGACGGTTTGTTCAATGGCGAACCTCTCAGGGAGGCCCGGGGCAGTTTCAGCTACAACAACGCCCGCTTCAACATCGGGGGGGCGGTATTGGTGACGGCTGAAGATCCGGTGCAGTACCGGGCGACGGTGCCCTTCCGGTTGCCTTTTGCCGAGGTGAGGCCGGAAAGTAATGTCCTCAGCGCCCAGGTGGAGATCCGGGATGAAGGGTTCAAGATCATCAACCTGGTGAATCCGGAGGTGGATTGGGTGCAGGGGAAGGGGTTGGTGCAACTGGGGTTGCGGGGGAGATTGGAACAGGCTGAGGACGGTTCGATCGCGAATCTCGTTTTGGAACCGGAGGGGGAGTTGAAGGTATTCGACGGGGTGTTGCAGGCCCGCAGCGTGGAACAGGCGATCGCGGGACTCTCGGGGACGGCGATTTTTGCGGGCAACCGCCTGCGGGTGAAGGGCATCGCAGGGGAGTTGGTAGGGGAGACGGGGACGGGCAATATTTTGCTCGAAGGGGTTCTGCCCATTTTTGAACCCCTGCGGGGGGAAGATCCGGATATTACCAATCCCCTGCGGTTGGTATTCGAGAATTTGAAGTTGGACGTGAAGGGGTTGTACCGGGGAGATGCCGAGGGGGAAATTGTCTTTGGGGGGAGCGCCCTCGAACCCGCGATCGGGGGTCGGGTGGTGGTGTCCGACGGGACGGTGACGCTGCCCCAAGGGGCCGCGCCGACGACGGGTCCCGAAGGTGAAATCGTCGCCGAAGTTGCGATCGCCGGCAACGGCGGCGGATTGCCGGATACCGGGCCGCTGGAGGTGAGTTTCAATAATTTGACGCTGACCCTGGGAGAGGGGATTCAGGTGCGGTCGGCTTCTGTGACGCCGATCTTCGATGCCCCCGTCCTCAACTTTAACGCGGAGGGGACGATTGTGGTGAATGGGGAGTTGGAGGGTTTGGATACTATCCGCCCCAGCGGCACGATCAAACTGACGGGGGGGGCGGTGAATTTGTACACCAGCCGCTTCCAGGTAGACCGGGGCTATCCCCAAACGGTGACGTTCGTACCCTCCCAGGGACTCGACCCGATTTTAGACGTGCGACTGGTGACGCGGGTGGCGGAAACCACGCCGGCCGTGGCGCCGACGTCGGCCTTCGCCACGGAAATGACGGAAGTGCCGAGCGCCAACCAGTTCGGGACGGTGCGGACGGTGCGGGTGATCGCGATCGCCCGGGGACCGGCTTCGGAAATTAACGATATCCTCGAATTGCGGAGTTCCCCGTCGCGATCGCAAACTCAACTGCTGGCGCTTTTGGGGGGAAGTGCGATCGAAGGGGTGACGGGGGACACGGCTTTGGTGTTGGCGAATATCGCCAGCGCGGGCCTGTTCAACCAGATCCAGCAGAGCGTCATCGACGCGACGGGACTCACTGAGTTTCGCATCTATCCGGCGCGGGTGTCCCAGGAGAGTTCCGGGGCGACGGCCTTGGGTTTGGGTCTGGAAGTGGGTTTAGATGTCACGAATGATGTCTCGGTTTCCATCAGTCGGGTGCTGGCCGCCGATCAGCCCACCCAGTTAAATTTGAATTATCGGGTCAATGACAATTTGCTGCTGCGCGGCGTCACCAATTTCGGCAACCAGAGCGAGATCCGGTTTGAATATGAAACGCGGTTTTAATTGACCATTAATAATTGTTATATCAAATTCGGTTACAGACTCATCAATCCCTTAC